>CAZVNU010000123.1:3504-6880 GCA_964628335.1 uncultured Phycisphaeraceae bacterium | reverse complement strand
CAGTTGGAAGCGCCGGTGGCCATGTTGCGGGTGTACTGCTCGTGCCCCGGCGTGTCGGCGATGATGAACTTGCGCTTGGTGGTGGAGAAGTAGCGGTAGGCGACATCGATGGTGATGCCCTGCTCGCGCTCGGCCTTGAGGCCGTCGGTGAGCAGCGCCGGGTCGAAATCGGTGCCGGTGGTACCGTATTTCTGGGTGGCGTCCTTGACCTGCTTGAGGTGGTCTTCGTAGACCATCTTCGAATCGAACAGCAGGCGCCCGATCAGGGTGCTTTTGCCGTCGTCCACGCTGCCGCAGGTCAAAAAACGCAGCAGGTCCTTGCGCTCATGCTCGCGCAGGTAGGAGATGATGTCGGTTTGGGCAGGATCAAAGACGTTGGACATGGGCGCGAAAGTGAGTTTGAGGGGCCGCTTGGGGCCTGCAAAAAAGGACTTGCAAAGGGGTTTGCAAGAGGGGAAATCATAGTGTTTTTTGCCCTATCTGGCAGCGCCGCGCATGGCTTCGTCAAGGTCCTCAAACATCCGCCTTAGGCGCGCCAGATCAAAGGCCGGCGGCAGGCTGGGGATGGCCGCCCGGTCAAAGGCGAAATGCAGGGCTTTTTCCGCCACTTGGGCTGGCGAACGCACGCCTTTGCTCCAGAAGTCGTAGTCGCTAAAGGACAGCATCACCGTGTGGTGCTTGACCCGTCCGCCCATGTAAATGCTGGCGGCCCACGACCAATGGCCGCAGCCTTCCGCTTCGCCTGAGAGTTCGATGTCGCAGGGCACATTAATCCTCGATCAGAATCACGGTCAGTTTCTTCGGCCCATGCGCCCCCAGCACCAGAATGCGCTCGATGTCGCCGGTGCGGCTGGGGCCGGTGATCAGGGAGGCGAACGACGGCAGGCCGTCACCGCTTTGCAGTAATTCCCAAGCCCCGGGCAAATCGGCAATCAGTTGCGCGGCAGTGGCCAGCACGATGTGATGGGGGGGGATCACCGACAAGGCCCGCCCTCCGGCCGAATCGGGGGTGATCAGCACGCTGCCGGCCTGGGCGATCAGCGCCAGGCAGCCAGTGATACCGCCGGGGCAGGCGGCGAGTTGGTCTTTGTCATAGCCCGCGTTGGCCAATACCACCGGCAGGCCGAGGCTGGCGCAGGCGGCGTCGGCCAAGGCGCAAGTGTGCGAGGCGACCGACTGCCAGCCTTCTTCTTTGGCGATGGCGGCAACGATGGCGTGGGCCTGGGCGGTGGACTTCACCACTTCAAAGCGGGTCTTGAGTTTGGTTGAGCATTCGGCGAACACCGCTTTGCGGTCTTCATAGGAAGGGCCGACGAAGGGCAGCCACTGGCGCATGGCGGCGGTGCGGTCGCCGGAGCGGATCCATTGCGCTTCGGGAGTGTCGGCGTGGCGCACATGGTCGTCGTTGGGGATGGCGAGGGCGGCGCGGACTTTGGAGAGGATTTGGGTGCGGGATCCGGTCATATTCACTTACCTGCTTTCTTTTGCTGTTCCCGTTTGGCAAACCACTCATGAAACGACTGCTTCGGCATGTCCGGCAGCGTGCGCGTCTTGCGCCAGGCGATGGCGGGGTCGAACCTTGTCCCTTGGATCGGCAGCGACAGCCAATGCCCCAAACGCGCCAGCGGCGTGCCCAGGCGGTAGAGCCAGGGTTTGGTGAAGGCAAAAGCGAAGCCCTTCATGGCGATTTTTTCGGCCAAGGGTGGGTGGTCATTGACCGAGTTGCGCCGGATGCGCAGCAGGTGGTGGTGCAGATCGATTTTGACCGGGCAGGTTTCGGTGCAGGCGCCGCACAGGCTGGAGGCGTAGGCGAGATGCTTGAATTCTTGCAGGCCCTTGTAATGCGGGGTGATGACCGCGCCGATCGGGCCTTGATAGGTGGTGCCGTAGGAGTGGCCGCCGATGTTCTTGAAGATCGGGCAGACATTCAGGCAGGCGCCGCAGCGGATGCAGCGCAGGGCGTCGCGCTGCTCGGGATCGGCGAGCAAAGTGGTGCGCCCGTTGTCGAGCAGGACCACATGCATTTCTTCGGGGCCGTCGGGTTCGCCCTCTTTTTTCGGGCCGCCATAGATGCTGTTGTAGCAGGTGATGCGCTGGCCGGCGCCGGCGGTGCCGAGCATCGGTTGCAAGAGAGCCAGGTCGCCCAGACGCGGCAGCATTTTCTCGATGCCCATGATCGCGATGTGCACCTTGGGCATGGCGCAAGTCAGGCGGGCGTTGCCTTCGTTTTCGGTGATGGCGATGTGGCCGGTTTCGGCGATGCCGAAATTGGCGCCGCTGATGCCCACATCGGCGCGCAGGTATTTCTCGCGCAATTGCTGGCGGGCGAACATGGTCAATGCTTCCGGGTCGTCGCTGGGGCAGGCGGCGATTTTCTCGAAGATGGCTTTGATTTCGCCGCGCTTCAAATGCATGCAGGGAAACACGAAGTGGTAGGGGGCTTCTTTGTTTTGTTGGACGATGTATTCGCCCAAGTCTGATTCAATCACATCAAAACCTTCGGCCTCCAGCAGGGAATTCAAGTGGATTTCCTCGCTGGTCATCGTTTTGCTTTTGATCACATGCTTGGCCTCTTTTTCACGCAACACGCCCAAAATATATTGGCGGGCTTCCTCTTCATCGGCGGCCCAAAACACCTTGGCGCCGTTCTTGGTCAGGTTGGCTTCGAATTGCTCCAGCAAGTTGGCCAGGTTGTCGAGTGCTTCCCATTTGATTTCGGCCGCACCTTTGCGGGCGGCTTCCCAGTCTTGGTAGCCCTCTTGGGTGGTGGTGCGGGTGTTCATGTAGCCGCCCAAAGCCGTGCGCAAAAACTCGCGGCGGTCGCCGTCGGCGGCCACTTCGGCGGAGTCGTGCTTGAACTGCTGGAGCGGGATGGTTTTGGTTTCGGTCATAAAAGTGGACGCGGCGGTCCGCCGCGTTTGGATGGATTCAGCGTGAATTCAAGACTTCCGCCAGATGCAGGCACTTGAGTTTCAAGCCTTGTTTCTCGGCATAGCCGCCGATTTGCATCAGGCAGGAGGGGTCGTTGGACACAATCACTTCGGCCCCGGTCTCAACGGCCGAGGCGCATTTGACTTCGGCCATGGCGACGGAAATCGGCGCGTATTTGACGGCGAACGAGCCGCCAAAGCCGCAGCAGGTGGCGCATTCCTTCATCTCGGCCAATTCCAGGCCCTTGACTTTTTCCAGCAGTTGGCGCGGAGCTGATTTGATGCCCAATTCGCGCAGGCCGTGGCAGCCGTCGTGGAAGGTGACTTTTCGTCCGAAAGTTGCGCCCACATCGGTCACGCCCAATTGCTCAACGATGAAGGAGGAAAATTCCCAGGTGCGGGCCGCCAGATTCTTGGCTTCCTGCTCGCGCGGCGTGCCCGCAAAC
>CAZVNU010000123.1:0-3494 GCA_964628335.1 uncultured Phycisphaeraceae bacterium | reverse complement strand
CGGGCACGCCGCGCGAGCAGGAAGCCAAGAATCTGGCGGCCCGCAAACAACTCAGGGTAGAACACTTTGACCATCGCCGCGCAAGAGCCGGAGGGCACCACGATCGGGTCGCGTGAATCGCGGAAAGCATCGAGAAAAGTGTTGGCCACTTCGCGGGCCTCGGGGTGGAAGCCGCCGTTGAAGGCCGGCTGGCCGCAGCAGGTCTGGTTGCGCGGGTAATCCACCGGGCAACCGAGGCGTTCCAAGACCTCGACCACGCTGATGCCGACTTGGGGCATCAATTGGTCGACGAAGCAGGGGATGAAAAGCGAGACGCGAATGGGAGGGCTCCAAAGGAGGGCGAGAGGGTTGTCATACTACTACAACTCGCCTTTTTCCGCCGCCTTGAGGATCTGGCTGAGTTGAACGCTCCGCAACGATTCGTTTTCCGCTTGGTCCGCATCGGTTTTGGCCTTGCTGGCCCCGCCAGGCAGGCTGACTTTGACTTTTTTCAGCGTTTCCCCGCGATGGGCAGAGCGCAGGCGTTGCTCCAGTCCGGTGCGCAGATCCATATCCAGCCGGTATTTGATGGCAGCGGAAGGCGCCACCACCTCCAATATGCCGCGCTTGAAGGAGGCCAACTGCGCCTCTGCCTTGGCGTAGTCGGGCGCGCAAGTGGCCCAGGCTTGGGTAATGGCTGCCAACTCGGCGTGCGGCTTGGCAATTTCTTTGGTGAAGTATTTTTCGACAAAGGCCAAGCCCGCGTCTTTGGCTGGTGCGGCAAACAGAAAACTGCGCCCGACCCGGCCTTCTTCCAGCAATTTGTCTTTGGCCTTGGGCGCCGCCTTGCGGAAAGCCGCCACCCGCTTGCGGGTGGCCGCCAGTTGGCGTTTGAGTTGGTCGGCGTAGGTTTCGTCAGCGGCCATCGGCTTGCTCCATCCATAGCATGATTTGGGTGACGGCGTCTTCCACCGACCTCCGGGAGATGTCCAGCACTTTGTCGGCGGCGGCCAGATAGGTCGGTTCGCGCGCGGCCAACACTTGCGCCACTTCATCGGTGGGATTGGTCGCGCCGGTCAGACTGGGGCGCTGGCCGGCGGTGGCTTTGTCGGTGGCGATGCGGGAGGCCAACACGCTGGCGGGCGCGCGCAGATACACGCGCAAAGCGCCGTCGGCTTGCTTCACCGCCTCGAATGCCTCCGGCTGCATCAGGGTGCCGCCGCCCAAAGCGATCACGCGGTGGGAAATCAAAGAACCCCGACCGTGAGGGAGGGGACCAGAAGATGAGGATGCGTCAGCGTCCCCTCCCTTACGGTCGGGGTTCTTTAAGAGTTCCCGCGTGACCGCGACCTCCATCGCGCGGAAAGCCGGCTCGCCGTGGGTGGCCCAAATATCCGCCACCTCCAAGCCACCAAAACGCTCACGCACCAAGGCATCGGTATCTTGGAAAGTTGCGCCCAAGCGACGCGATAGCCGTTGACCGATGGTGGTCTTGCCGGAGCCGCGGTAGCCGAAGAGGAGGAGGGTCATGGGGTGGGGGGAGGAGCAGATGGCGCGGATGATATTTTTGCATCAATCAAGGCGATGATGGCCTCCGTCATGACATTCTCCTTTTTCCGGCTCCCAAGGAGCCAATGATTATTGACATTTGAATCCAAGACCCAACCTTCACAACGGCAGCACCCGCGTCCGACACCGCTTTTCATCCACCGTCACCAACGCCCCGCGCAAAAGGTCGGTCTCATGCTGCCGCAGGGCGGCGACAATCCACGGGCCCAGGTGATTCGGCAGCACATTTTCGGTGCGGGCCTGGATGACGCTTGGTCCCGTGCGATGCGTCAAAGCCAGAAGCGTGCCAAAGTCCAAATCGTGGGTGAGCACAATATGCCCGTTGCAGGCGGCCCATTCCATCAACTCTTTATCGGGTGCCGTGATGTCGCCAATGGTTGACCAGTGAACCGCCTGCCATCCATGCTCAGCCAAGAATGGGACCCAAGATGGGGAGAGATTCATGTCCACCAAAATAAGCATGAAAATCAAGCCAGTTGGAGGGTGGATTCATGTTCTTCCACGCGCCAAGCCGCATAAGACAAGGCTTGGGCGATGTCCTGCGGCTGCAAATACGGGTATGCCCCGAGAACTTCATCCATGGAGCGGCCGGAAGCAATCAGGCCCACGACCATGCCCACCGTCACCCGCATGCCGCGGATGCAAGCTTTGCCGCCCATGACGGCGGGGTCCAATGTGATGCGGTCAAGATTTGGCATGGGGCCATTGTAAGGGACGCATCGGGGTTAATCATCCTTTTTTTCCAACCCAAACAACTCCTCCACCGCCACCGCCAAAGTCTGCGGCGACAGGCCGTTTTCCATGACTTCCAAATGATGCTTGGGGTTCAGGCGCATGGCCGGGCCGCGCAAGAATTTGTTGACCAGGTGGTGATGGTGGTCAGCCAGGGCCGCGCGCATTTGCGCTTCATCAGGCCGACCATCGTTTTGGGGCAGGCTGGCCAGGCGCTTGACCAGACGCTCTTCTTCCTGACGGATGGTTTCTTCGAGCTGGTCACGCAGGCGGCGCATGAGTTCGCCGGCGTTGCGGTTTTTGACCTGGGCCATGGCGGTGGCCACGCCTCTGGCGATGAAGTCGTGGCAGGCGGCGGTTTTTTCGCGCCGCTGGGTTTCGGTGGTGGCGATCACGCCTTGCAGGTCGTCGATGTTGTACAGGTACACATCCGGGCATTCGCCCACCGCCTGCTCCACATCGCGCGGCACGGCCAGGTCGAGGATCAGCAGCGGCCGGCCGTGGCGGGCTTTGCAGATGGCTTTGACTTTGGCGGCGGTCAAAATCGGGTGGGGGGCCGAGGTGGAGAACACCGCCACATCGGCGCGCACCAGTTGGGCTTCGACTTCATCCAAGCCGCACAGTTGCGCTTGGTGGCCGATGGCCGGCGCCAATCTGGCGGCCAACTCGGTGGCCCGGGCAATCGAGCGGTTGGCGATGACGACCTGTTTGGGGGCCAGGTCGGCCAGATGGGTGAGCGCCACTTTGCCGATTTCACCGGCGCCCACGGCCAGCACGGTTTTGTCGGCGAGTTTGCCGAACACCTGGCGCGCCACATCGGCAGCCACCGAGCCGATGCTGGTGCGGCCATGGTCAATGCCACTGGCGGTGCGGGCCTGCTTGGCGGTGGAAAGCGCCTGCTGAAACACGATGTGCAGCGCCGGACCGACAAAGCCGGCGGCGGCCGCCGCTTGGTAGGACTGGCGGGTCTGGCCCAGCACTTGCGGTTCGCCAAGCACCATCGAATCCAAGCCGGTGCAGACTGAAAACAAGTGGGTCAGGGCGTCTTCTTCCTGCCAGGAGAGGGTGATTTTTCGCAGGGCATCCGGCGCCAGATTGGCTTCGTTGGCCAAGAGGGCCAGCAGGTCGGGAGCGGAGGCATGCTCCGGCCAGGCGGCGTACAACTCGGTGCGGTTGCAGGTGGCGATCAGCACGCCCTCGGCCTTGGCGCTGGC
>CAZVNU010000122.1:5479-6910 GCA_964628335.1 uncultured Phycisphaeraceae bacterium | reverse complement strand
GCACGCGGCAGACTGACGACCGCCCTCCCACCTGGGCTGACGGTCGGGGTTCCTTGACCCGCCAGTCATGAATCGTCCACCAAGTGGTTGATTTACAGCCATCAGATGGTTATTATCCATCCCAATGGCCCATTCCCGCTCCGCCGCCGCCGCCCTGCTCCGCCGCCTCAAACTCAATCCGGCGGTGGTGGTTTGCGGCCCCAGGCAATGCGGCAAAACCATGTTGGTGCGTGAGTTGCTTCCAAAAATGGAGGCAGGATCCCGCGTCTACTACACCTTGGACAACGCTTCGGTGGCGGAAATGGCCAAGCGGGATCCGGACGGGTTCGTGGCCGGCCTGCCCGAGCGGGTGGTGATTGATGAAATTCAGCGGGTGCCGGCATTGATGTTGGCCATCAAGGCCGCGGTGGACCGCCAGCGGATGCCCGGGCGCTTTTTGCTCACGGGCAGCGCCAGCCCGCTGGCCATCCCCCAATTGGGCGACTCGCTCGCCGGGCGCATGGCTTTGCAGCCGCTGTGGCCTTTTTCCGCGCAGGAAATCGCCGGCCATGCCAAGCGGGATCCGTGGGCGCAATTGTTCGACGCCAAGTGGCATCCCGCCGCTTGGCGCGCCGCCAAGGCGGAGGCGGTCGGCGCGGCGGGATGGGTGCCCTGGGTCGCCCAAGGCGGCTACCCCGAAGCCGTGGCGCGCAACGAGGCGGATCGCCAAGAGTGGCTGCGCGACACGCTGAACGCCATTTTGCAGCGCGATGTACGGGATTTGGCGCGCATCGACGACCTGCTGGACATGCCCAGGCTGCTGCGCGCGGCGGCGGCGCGCGCCGGCGGCCAGCTCTCCTATGCCGGCATCGCCCGCGACGTGAAGATTCCGGCCACCTCCTTCAAGCGCTACTGGGCGGTGCTGGACGCGGTGTTCTTGCTGGGCACCTTGCCGGCCTTTGCGCCGGGCATTGCCAGGCGCCTGGTCAAAGCCCCGAAAATCGTGATGCGCGACACCGGCCTGGCCTGCGCGCTTTTGGGCCTGTCCGAAGAGCGTTTGCGCGCCGACCCCATGCAGGGCGGCGGCCTGCTGGAAAACTGGGTGGTCATGGAGGCGGTCAAAAACCAGGCGCACTCCGCCGAAACCACGGCGCTTTACCACTTCCGGACCGACACCGGGCAGGAAGTGGACCTGGTGGCCGAAACGCCGGATGGCCGCGTGGTGGGCATCGAGGTCAAGGGCGGCGCCACCGTGCGCGCCGAGGATGCCAAGGGTTTGCGCCTGCTCCAGGAGATCGCCGGGGAAAAATTCACGCGCGGCATCGTGTTTTACGGGGGGACGGAGGTCATCCCGCTCGGGGAGAAACTGCACGCGGTGCCGCTGGGGTGGTGGCGGGGGTGAGGGATTCGCAGAGGCAGGATGATTCACCCCCTCAATGCCCCGGCGCCCGC
>CAZVNU010000122.1:5032-5469 GCA_964628335.1 uncultured Phycisphaeraceae bacterium | reverse complement strand
CTGCGTCTCATTCTGCCGCGGTCTGGCGGCGTCATCCCGTCGCCGCCGCCACGCACTTCGGCAACACCCGTTCCAGCGTTCCCAACGCATAGCCGCCTTCGAGCAGCAAGCCCAGGCGCCCCTTGGCGCAGTGGTCGGCCAAGCGGCGCAACTCCGCCAGTGCCGCCGTAAAATCGCCGTCTTCCAGCCGGAAGAAAGCGAATGGATCCTCGCGGTGCGCGTCCAGCCCCAGGGACACCAGGACGAAGTCGGGGGCGAAGGCCTCCGCCTCCCGCAGGCCTTTGCGCAGGGCGTCCAGCCACCGGGCGCCGCCGGTGCCTTCGGGCAAGGGCATGTTGCGCACGATGCACAGGCTGTCCCGGTTTTCCTCGGCGAAACCGCGGTGGGGATAGAGCGATTGCGGTTCGCCGTGCAGGCTGAGGAAGAAGGTGGCGGGC
>CAZVNU010000122.1:0-5022 GCA_964628335.1 uncultured Phycisphaeraceae bacterium | reverse complement strand
AGGCAATCCTGCGTGCCGTTGCCGTGGTGCAGGTCGAGGTCCACGACGCATCCCTTGGCGCCGGGGTGGGTTTGGCGCAAACGGTGGGCGGCCAGGGCGGCGTGGTTGAGGAAGCAGAAGCCCTCGGCCTTGGCCGGTCCGGCGTGGTGGCCGGGCGGGCGGGTCAGGGCCAAGCCGGAACCGCCTTGCGCCAAGAGGTCGCCCAGCGCCAGCGCCAATCCGGCGGCGCCCAGGATGGCCTCGGCGCTGCCGTCGCCGAGCGGGCAGTCGGGCGACATGAATTGCGCCCGGTACGCGAGCAGGGTGGACTCCAGGCCCTGCAAATAGCCGCCGTCGTGGACCGGGCGCAAGTCGCGCCAGTGGGCCGGCGGCGGCTGTGCCACCGCCACCCGCGCGTCGGTGGGCAGGGCCAACAGGCCGTTCAGGCAGGCGTGCAGCCGCGCGGGGGTCTCCGGCGTGCCGCCGTGCGGATCATGGCGGGCGCAATCGGCGGCAACCAGCAGCTGGAAAGCGTCCGCCCGCGCGGGGAAGCGCGCGGCAAGGTCGTGGATCAGGCTTTGGGCGGGGGACGGCATGGCGGTGGGAATCCTTTTCCTTCAGTCTTTCTTCAGTTCCAGCACGCCCTCGAATTCCGAGAAGTCGTCGGGCACGCGGGTGAACGCGAAGCCGAGCTTGGCCAGCACATGGCGCATGGCGTGGTTGTCGGCATGCACCATCGCCTTGAGGCGCAGGATGCCGCGTTTGCGCGCGACCTCGATCAGCTTCCTGGCAAGCAAGGAGCCCACGCCCTTGCCGCGCATGGTTTCGCCGACGACGAAGGCCACTTCCGCCCCGTCGCCGCATCTGAAGAAGCGGCCGACGCCGTGGATGGTTTCGCGCGGGCCCTGGCGCGAGAACAGGGCGAAGGCCAGGTCGGCCGACTGGTCCACGCCGACCAGCCTGTAGGCCTGCTCGGTCGAGAGCTGCCTTGGCACCTGGCGGTAGCGCTGGCGCAGGGTCTCGTCGGTGTGGCTGTAGAAGAACTCCTGCAGGCGGCGCTGGTCGGAGGGATGCAGCGGGCGCAGAAACATCGGCTCGCCGCCGACGGACAGCTTCTCGATTTCGCCGCCTTCGAGTTCCGGCACCGCCCGGTTGGGCACGGTGCCGGCCGGCACCCACTTGCGCTCCCGGGCCTCGTCGAGCAGTTGGTCGCGGAATTTGGGGTGGGCGACTTGGATGAGCTCGAGCGCGCGCTCGCGGATCGAGCGGCCGCGCAGCGTGGCGATGCCGTGCTCGGTGACGACATAATGCACATCGCCGCGGCTGGTGACCACGCCGGAGCCCGCGGCCAGACTCGGCACGATGCGCGAGAGCGTCCCGCCCTTGGCGGTGGATTCGAGCGCGATGATGGGCCGCCCGCCCGGGCTCATGCCGGCCCCGCGGATGAAGTCCACCTGGCCGCCGATGCCGGAATAGAAGCGGGTGCCGATGGAGTCCGCCACCACCTGCCCGGTCAGGTCCACCTCCAGCGCGCTGTTGATGGCGATCTGGTTGGCGTTCCTGGCGATGTTCATCGGATTGTTGGTGTACTCGGCCGGGCGCATCTCGATGTGCGGGTTCTCGTGCACGAAGTCGTAGAGTTTCTTCGTGCCCATGACGAAGGAGGTGACGGATTTGCCCCGGTTGAGGCCCTTTTTCGCGTTGGTGATGTTGCCGCTTTGGATGAGGTCCATCAGGCCGTCGCCCAGCACCTCGGTGTGGATGCCAAGGTCGTTCCTGTGCTTCAAATTGCGCATGACCGCGTCGGGGATGCGGCCGATGCCGGCCTGCAGGCACGCGCCATCCTCGATGAGCAGGGCGCAGTACCGGCCGATCTTGGTGGCGGCCTGGGCGTCGCCCTCGCAGGCGGCGTGCTCCAGGATGGGGGCGGGAGCCTCGATGAAGGCGTCGATGTCGTCCATGTGGACGAAGCACTCGCCGCCGGTGCGCGGCAGGAGCGGATTGACCTGCGCCAGCACGAAGCGCGCCGAGCGCACGGCGGCGAGCCCGATGTCCACCGACACTCCCAGCGAGCAGTAACCGTGCTTGTCGGGCGGGGTCACCATGACGAAGGCGGTGTCGATGGGCACCGTGCGGTCGGTGAACAGGCGCGGGATTTCCGAGAGGAAGCACGGGGTGTAGTCCGCCTCGCCGCAGGCCACCGCCTCGCGGCTGCCTTGCCCCAAGAAGAAGGAGTTGGGGCGCAGGTGCGGCGCGTATTTCGGATCGGTCCACGGCGCGCCGCCCAGCGTCATGATGTGCACGACCTCCAGGTCGTGGAAGGGCCGGATGTTTTCAAGGAACAACTTGATGAGCGCGTGCGGGCAGGCGCCGTGGGACCCGAAATACAGGCGGTAGCCGCTGCGGATGTAGGTGGGGAAATCGGCGGGGGAGAGTGGGTGCATGGTTTAAATCATACTTATTTATCTTTTTATTGGGAGCGCGGGACGGCCAGCGGCAGGGCGGGCGGGTCACGCGCGTCATCCCTTTGAAAAGGAACCCCGACCGTCCGCCCTCCCGGCAATCGCGTGCCAGCGTCCCCTCCCTGACGGTCGGGGTTCCTTGACCCGCCAGCCCTCGCATCGAGCCGCCCGCCGGATTTGCGGGTGGGGACACCCGCGCTCCAACAAGCCCGTGCGCTGTTGACCCGCCAGCCCTGGGCCAGCGGAATGATCCAACGGCCGGCCGCCCAGATGGCGGCGCAGCCGGCAAGGTACAGGAATCCGCTGCGCGACCTCAACGCCCCAGCGCCCGCAGCAGCACCGTCGCATAACACCCGCGCGGCAGGGTGAACGCCTAAGCCGCACTGAGGCTTCCCGCACCTCACCCATCCAGCAACCACTCCGCCGCCGGCTTCCATTCGATTCCCTTGGGTAATTCCGGCGCCACGGCGTCGAGCGTGATCAGCAGGCGTTTGGCTTTTGGAAAACGGGCTTTGGCTTCCTCGAGCGCGCGGGTTTCGCGCAGCAGGGTGGCCGGGTTGGACGTGTCGGCGCACACCTGGATCAGCAGGGAATCACCCGCCAGGGTTCTCGCGTGGAAGTCCACCTCCAATCCGCTTTCCGTTTTGAGATAGCCGCAGGTGTGGCCGCGCCGTTCGAGTTCCACCGCCACCGCGGTTTCCAGCGCATGGCCGGTGTTGGGGCCTTCGGATCGGTCGAACAGGGCGATGAATCCGGGGTCCACGGGGTAGGCCTTGCGCGGATTGGTCATGCGTTGGCGTTCGGAGGCGGTGTCCAGCGACAGCGTGCGCACCAGGAAGGCGTCTTCCAGGTGGCCCAGCAGCGCATGGGTCGTATCTTTGGCGATGGCCAGCCCCTGGCTGCGCAGGTCTTCATGGAACTTGCCGACACTGAACAGGCCGCCGGCGTTGCCCAGCAGTTGGCGGGTCATCCAGCGCACGGCGGCGGCTTGGCCGATGCGGTGCCGCTCGATGATGTCGCGCAGGAGCACGCTGTCCACATAGCCGCGCAGGAGGGCGATGCGGTCGGCCTCCTCAAGCCCTTGCGCTTCGGGAAATCCGCCGGTTTTCAGGTAGTTCCGCAGGCGCTGGTTGAGCGCGCTTTTTTTGGCTTTGCCCATCCGTTCGCAGGGTTGGTCCGGCTCCGCGCCCGCGTGGCGCAGGGATTCCCGGAAACTGAAGGGGTGGACCAACACTTCCATGGCGCGGCCACGCATGCTGGTGGCCACCTCGCGGCTGAGCATTTTGGCGGAAGATCCGGACAGGAATATCTCCACCTTTTCGGAATCCATCAGGCGGCGGATGAAGGTTTCCCATCCCGGCACAAGTTGGATTTCATCCAGAAAAACCCCCACGCTGCGTTTGTCGCGAAACGCCGCATGCAGTTGGTAATACTCCTCCATCAGCCACGAAAGGTCGGCCGTGGTGATGCCGGCCAGCCGGTCATCCTCCAGATGCAGGTAGAACTGTGATTCGGTGGGCGCGCCAGCTGCCGTGCGGTCGGCCATGCACTGGTGTAGGAAGGTGGTTTTTCCGGCGCGGCGCATGCCGATGACGGCCAGCGTTTTCCCGGGAACCTTGGGCAGGCGGACATCCCGGCGCGTACCGACGCGTTGCGGCTCGACGAGGCTCTCCAACATTTTTTGGCGCAGGGTGTTGCGGAGGGGCATGGGCGCAGTGTACCAAAACTATCCTTATCAAAAGGAGAGTTTTAATAAAAACTATCCTGTTGATAGTGATAGTTTTTATTTTCACCCGTTCCCCTCTCCAATCTCAATGCCCCAACGCCCTTAGCAACACCGTCGCGTAGCACCCGCGCGGCAGCGTGAACGACAGCGTCCGCTTGAAGCGGATCGCCTTGTCCTGCGTCTCGTCCTGCTGCGGGTTGGCGGCGTGGAAGTTCGTCGCTTCGATGAACAGCTGGCGGTTGACTTCGGCGAAATGCGGGCGGTCCAGGCCCGGGATGCGCAGGTCGGCGGTGGTGATCTTTTCGGCTTTGAGCACTTCGGCGGCGGCGCCGGACCACGGCGCTTTGAGGTCGGTGTTCTTGCCCAGCACCGGCAGCATGAGTTGGCGCCAATCGGCGGGCACGGCGCCGGGCAGGGGGAAGGCCAGTTTGCAATAGGTGTCGTCGAGCAGGCGGCAGGGCGTGCAGTGGGTTTCGATCAGCTTGCAGGCGGTGCGGTTCCACAGGAGGCTTTGCCAGGCCTCCACCGCCATCTGCTGCTCGAAATACGGTTTGATGGCGGTCGTTTAGAAGCGCCCGAAAGACGGTGAAAGACGGTGTTTTGTGAGTGGTGGTGTTATCACCTTCGGAGGATGTGGCAGTCGATGGCCATCGTGTTTTGAGGGGCTCCGGAAGGGCGAAAAGTGGTAACGGCGGAGGCAGTTTGGGCGGCAAAGGTGATACTGGAAGTTATTTTCGCGGTAGTATTTGCTGCGCCGGCAGTCAATGGTTTAGCAGCCGCAAACCCTACTCCCCGATTTCTGAAAGAAAATGCAAATTTGCGTCTGGAAATTCGCCAGATGTGGAAAAGTCGCGG
>CAZVNU010000121.1:217-6918 GCA_964628335.1 uncultured Phycisphaeraceae bacterium | reverse complement strand
TTCACGCGCATGAAGCCGCGACGCGGGCCGTTGATGCGCGAGCCGTCGGGGTTCTTGGCCCCGTCCTGCCATTCGTCGTCGATCTGGATGAAGGAGAAGCCGAAGGGCGCCAGTTCTTTTTTGGCGAAGTCCGCCAACTTCACGATGTCTTTTTCATTGAGCGCACCGGCGCCGTTCTTGGGGTCGGTCAAGCCACCAACCTCGCTGTACCAAGTGCAGTAGCCGCTGACCTGCGGGCGCAACTTGATGGCGTATTGCTTCTTCATCGCATCGGCGAAGGCTTCCTGCCCCAGGCGGGCGTCGGCGAAATGGCCGACCAACAGGGTTTCGAGCTTTTCGGATTTCCCGGGCGCGAGGCGCAAATGGCCGTAGTCGATTTGCGCCTTGAATTCCACGGTCTGCGTCTTTTTCTCGACCGACGAGAACAGCACGCCGTCGCCGCGGTCGTGGGTCAGCCAGCCGGCCACCACGCCCGCGCGGGTCTCGGGATCGGCGGCGGTGAGGAACAGATAGGAACCCGGGTTCTTGTCGGCCGGCTTGAGGCCGGCGGTACCCATGGTCTTGAGGGCGGAGGCAGGTTTGCCAAGGTTCACGGCGAAGGTGGCGGGCACGGCGTGGCGCAGGTCGAATTCCTCGTCGCCGCTGTTCTTGACGGTCTGGCGGATGACGGCGAAGGGCAGGTTGGGGTAAAGCTCGAGGCTGGCGGTGCCGCCATCGGAGCGGGGAAACACCAGGGCCTGACCGGCGCCAAATACCGGATCCTGCACCGGCTGCTCAGTGGCCGCGGCGGCCTCCACCCCGTCCAACCGGCCATTGCGCACAAACACCCGGCCAGAGGCACGGTCCGTCAGCGAGAAGCCGCCTGCCAGCGCCGAGGCCGACAGGGTGGGAGTGGCGATGGTGTGGCTGCGATGGGCTTGAAAGCCGGTGGAGACTTGGCAGCCCGTGAGCAACAAGGCGGCGAGCAGAAGAGCGTTGGTTTTCATGCCCGTAGGATGACGGCAAAACCCTTTTTTGTACAGAGTCCCGCCGCCGAATTCCCCGGCCCCCTCCCCCTACAATCCGACCCCATGAAAAACACCCCCCTGATCGGCATCACCGTGGACAATGTGGACCGCTGTGCCGCCTCCGGCATGTACCGCAGCGGCATCCAGTACAGCAAGGCGGTGGCGGCGGCCGGCGGCATCCCCCTGCTGCTGCCGCACGAACCCGCGCTGGCCACCCGTTATGCGGCGCTGTGCGACGGCCTGATGCTCACCGGCGGGGCCGACCCGCGCATGGAGGACTTCGGCTGCATGACCGACAGCCGGGCCAATGTGATGGATGAACAGCGCCAGGCCTTCGAGCTGGCTTTGCTGGCGGCGGTGGACGCCGAAACCGAAAATGCCCTGCCCGGCACGCCCTGCAAGCCGGTGCTTGGCATCTGCCTTGGCATGCAGTTGATGGCTTTGCACAATGGCGGCGGCTTGGACCAATTTTTGCCGGATTCCCTGGGCGAGCAGGCGGCGGCGCACCAAAACGACCTGTCCCATCCGCTGGTGATCGCCGAAAGCGGCAGCGCCCTTGGCCTGCCCGCCGGCGAAACGCAACTGCGTGTGACCTCCAGCCACCGGCAGGCGGTGTGCGACGCCGGCCAACTGCGCGTGATTGCCCGCGCGCCCGACCACACGCTGGAGGCCATCGACGCCCCCGACCGCCCGTTTTACCTTGGTGTGCAATGGCACCCCGAACGCACCGAACCCGGCACCGGCCATCCGCTGGGCTGGGCCCTGATCGCCCGCCTGGTGGAAGCCGCCCGCAGGCAGCGGAACTGACGCGCCCTTCCCTTATAGTCCCCCTTCTTCATGCGGCCCCTTTTCGCCAATCCCCGCCCCCTCTCCACCGCGCTGCTGTTGTGCGCGGCGTTGGCGCCGCATTGGGCACTGGGGGTGGAAAACGACAACGACGCGGATCCAAGCGGGCAGACCGACACGGCCCACGCGCCGGCCGCCGCCCAGCCTGCCACGGCGGCGCCGACCGAAGCCACTTTTGACCAGGGGCGGATGCTGACCGACCTGGCCCTGCTGCAAGCCGCCCAAGGCGTGGCCTGGAGCGAAGCAAGCCCCCAAGGCCCCCTGCGCTGGCTGCTGCTGACCGGCGGGGACACCCCGGTTGTCTTCAAAATCGGCAGCCACGGTTTTGTGGCCGACCGCGCGCTGGTGCGGGTGTTGACCAAGGCCGGCACCCACGGCCCCGAACACCATCTCTCACTCTATCTCGACAACGCGCAAAGTTTGGGCGACGACACCGTGGGCGCAAAGGCGCCGCGCTTGCTGGTCACCGCCGTCACCAGCGGCAAAGTGCAGGTGGCCGCCCCCCTGCTGACCCAGGCGCGGGCAGCGCCGTTCAATGACTTCGCCGCCGCCGGGCGCGCCCGCATCCAAGGGCAGCGGAAACAACCAGGGCAGGCACAGGAGCAGGGCCGACCCGGGCCCGCCACCGACGCTTTTGAAGAACTCAAAGCAGGCAAAGAGCGGCGGGCCGCACGGCGCGCCGAGCGCCAAACCACCCTCAATCCGACCGGTGGCGCCAACGCCGCCAACCCCCAAAAAACCGACGACAAAACGACCTTGCCCACCCTGCCCGGCTTGCCCGGCGGCGACGGCGCCGACAAAAAAGGCCCCATCCATTCCAGCGCCGACCGCCTGGTGTTCCAGCGCGCCGGGCAAAAAGACGCCAAGTCGGGCGTGGCCGACCCCCAAGACACCCTGTTGCTGATGGGCCATGTGCGCCTGTCATGGGAGGTCCAAGGCCGCCTGGTGGAAGCACGCGCCGAGAATGTGGTGATTTTTCTCGATGCCTCGGCCGATGGCAAACTGGATGACGCCTCCAAGATATCGGGCATCTACCTTGAAGACAACGCCATCATCGGCGACGGTGACCATATGGTGCGCGCGCCGCGCATCTACTTCGATGTGGTCCACAACCGCGCCACCCTGCTCGATGCCGTGATGTACGCGGTGGATGCCAAAATCAAAGTCCCCCTCCACCTGCGCGCCCGCCTGCTGCGCCAGCACGCCGCCGATTCGTTCGAGGCGCGCGGCCTGACCGTTTCCAACAACGCTTTTGCCGAGCCGGATTTCGCCATCGGCGCCGGCCGCCTGACCCTCTCCAGTCTGCCGCAAAAACCCGGCCAAAGCGACGGCCCGACCCGCGTCAAACTCACGCTAAGCGACGCCACGCCCCAAATCGTCGGCGTGCCGGTGGCCTGGCTGCCGTATGTGGCCCTGCCCAATTGGCAAATTCCCTTGCGCAGCATCTACGCCGGCTACGGCACCAATGACGGCCCCTCCCTGCGCACCCGCTGGGGCGTGCATGAGTTGCTGGGCGAAAAACCGGCAGCCGGCGAGGACCTGACCGTTGATTTCGATTGGCGCGGCCAGCACGGGGCCGGCCTGGGCCTGAACCGCAAATACGACCGCCCGGAGCAGGATCATTTCGGCAACTTCCAATTCTATGACCTGCCCGCCGCCAACGGCATCGACCGCATCGCCGGCCGCACCAATCTGCCCCACCAGAACGAACACCGCTATTTTTTGCGCTTTGAGCACCGCCATCGGCTCAGCGAAGAGACCCAGCTCACCGTGCAGGGGGCGCATGCCTCCGACCCCACGATGCAGGAGATGTTCTTTCCGACGCTGGCCGAGCGCCCGCCGGAAACCGGCCTTGACCTCAAGCACACCCACGAAGACTGGTCGCTGGCGGGCATCGCCTCGCTGCAAACCACCGACTTCTCGCAATCGCTGACCGAGCTGGAGGCGCGCGGCTGGCAGACCGAACAGTTGCAGGGCGAATTCCGTCGCCTTGGCACCGAAGTGGGCGATGGCAAAGCCAATTGGTTCTCAGAAAACCGCGTCGGTCGCGTGCGGGCGGCGGTGGGCACCGATGCGCCCATCGTGCGTGGCATCACCAACCTGTCATCGCTGCAGGATTTTGGCGCCACCAACACCACCTCCTTCCGCACCATGGCCGCCGCCAGGGGCGTGCCCACCGCCTGGGTCAACCGCTTTGACAGCCGGCAGGAAGTGGCCATCCCCCTGCAATCCGGGCCGGTGGATGTGACCCCCTTTGCCGTCATGCGCTACACCCAATGGAGCGATGGCATTGAAAACACGCGCGGTGCCGAGGATTCCAAACGCCTCTACGGCGGCGGCGGCGTGCGCCTGGCCACCGAAATCTCCGGCACCTCAAGCGACCTCAAAAGCGCTTGGCTGGATATCAACGGCCTGCGCCATGTGATGCGCCCGGAGGTGGACCTGGGCTGGTACGGCTCGAGCATGGACAGCAGCACCCTGCCGATGTACGACCCCGATGTCGAAGGGCTGGGCGAGGGCGGCATCGCCCGCTTCGGTTTGGTCAACACTTGGCAAACCCATCGCGGCGAGGGGCGCAACCGCCACCTGGTGGATTGGCTGCGCCTCAAGCAGGATGTGGTGCTGCGCAGCGGCGAAGACGACCCGCACCGCGCCATCCCCCGCCATGTGGACTGGCGGCCGGAATACGCGCTGGGCGGCAGCCACATCTATTCCGAGTTGCTCTGGCAAACCACCGATGCTTTGAGCACCAACGGCGAAGCCACCTACACCTTCGACTCCGACCGCATCGAGCAATGGGGCATGGGTTTCGACTATGCCCACTCCGACCGCCTGACCTCGCGCTTGGGCTACCGTGAAACGCGCATGTTCGATGAGCAATTGGTGTCCTATGGTGTGCAATACCGGCTGACACCCAAGTACGACCTGTCCGTCAACCACACCTTCAATCTGGGGGAGATCAGGACTGGCTGGGTCAACACCTCGCTGGACCGCAAAACCCCGGGCGGTATTTTGCGCCTCATCGGATCCTATGACGAACTCAACGGCGCCTATTCCATCGGCATCGCCTTTTCACCCAGTGGTTTTGGCGGTGGCAACGGCTTGAGCCAAAGCTTGTACCGCCGCAACCCGGATTAATCCGCCCGCATCGGGCGCGTTCCGGTGGAGGCCCCCCCTGCCAGCGACCGATAACCCATGATGCCCAGTCTGATGCCACGCCACGCGCACGCCATTTTTCCCATTGCCGCCCTCCTGCTGGTCGCCGGCTGCATGCCGATTCCCATCCAGCCGCTGCCCTCCGGCAATGCCGTGGCGGTGGAGGAAACACCTGAGGGCATCAAGCCGGGAAACACCGCCACCACTGCCGATGATTTGCTGCGCGGACCGCCGGTGGCCCGCTTTGCCAAGGAACCGCAACTGCGCATCCGCATCCAAACCAATCTCACCACCCTGGTGCTTGGCCACGGCGAAACCCTGGTCGCCACCGCGCCCACCGACACCCCGCATGCGTTTGCCGGCCCGCTCACCGTGGCCCGCTCGGGCGCGGGCTTCATCCTGACCGATGCCCATGGCAGGGCCTGGACCTGGGCCAGCCCCACCTTGTCGGCCAGACTGCGCCAAGGCAGCATTCCGGTGGGCAAGCACACCTATCCCGGCACCGTGGAATTGGCTGCGCGCGGGCCAAGCGGTTTTGACCTGATCAACGATGTGCCGCTGGAAATGTACCTGCCCGGCGTCTTGGCCAAAGAACTGTATGCCTCTTGGCAACCCGAAGCCTACCGCGCGCAAGCCATCGCCGCCCGCTCGTACGCGATCTGGGAGATGACCCTACGGCGCTCCCAAGGCCGTGCCTACGATCTGGAATCCGACGAATCCAGCCAGGCCTATGTCGGCACCACCACCAACGCCAAAGCGGTGCAGGCGGTGGCCGCCAGCCGCGGCGTGGTGCTCACCTATGACCAGCGCGTGCTGCCGGCTTTTTTCAGCGCCTGCTCGGGCGGAGCGGCGCAGGATGCGGTGGTCGCCTTCCCCGGCCGCGTCGCCGACCTGCCGCCTTTGCGCGGCCACAAACTGGGCCCCGCCGCCGCCATCTGCCCGCGCAACGACTGGGGCACCCTCACCCGCGACAAGGCCGACGCCGTGCGGCGCCTGGCAGCCTGGGGCGCGGCGGAAAAAAAACCGGTCGCCAACCTGCGCTCGCTCAAATCCGCCCGCGTTTCCATGCTCTCGCGCGCCGACCGGCCGGCGGTGTTTGAATTGATTGATGAAGCCGGCACCGTCTTCAACATGAACTGCGAAGACTTCCGCCTGGCCCTCAACGGCGGCAGCCCGGCCCTGGCGCCGGAATTGCGCCTGTTCTCCTCCTTCTGCTCGGTGCGCGTGGCCGGGGCGCAGTTGATCTTTGAAAACGGCCACGGCCACGGGCACGGCGTGGGCCTGGAGCAATGGGGTGCCGAAGGCATGGCCCGGCAAGGCCAGTCGGCGGAAAAGATTTTGCAGACTTATTACCCCGGGGCGGTGCTGAAGAAGGCGTATTGAAAACCGCGCCCGCCGCAGCGGGTCATCACCACTGACAAACCCCGCACAAGGCGGCCTCACCCATTTCCTGGCGCCAGGCGGCGACCCTATCCGCGCCTTTTTCATGGGGCGCCTGCCCGGGTGAGTTTCGTGAGTTTCGGGACAGGCAACGAGCCCTGAGCGCAAGTTCAGGGGATGCCGGCCCGTCGATTGCGCGCAGGGCTGGCGGGTCAAGGAACCCCGACCGTCAGGGAGGGGACTCTGGCACGCTATTTCGGCGGGTGCTCGTCCCCTCCCTGACGGTCTAGGTTCCTTTTTAAAGGGATGACG
>CAZVNU010000121.1:0-207 GCA_964628335.1 uncultured Phycisphaeraceae bacterium | reverse complement strand
GATCCCCTGAGCTTGCGCTCAGGACTCGTTCATACAATGCAGGCCGCACTCATCCACCATTCCCCCATGAGCAAAAAAGCCACCACGATCATCACGCTCTCCGTCCTGCTGCTGGCTTTGGCCGCGCCGTGTGTTTGGTTGGCGTTGGTGAATCGGCAGAAGGGGTTGGATAAGGCGTTGTTTGAGGCGGCACGAAACGGGACGGGG
>CAZVNU010000120.1:3319-6940 GCA_964628335.1 uncultured Phycisphaeraceae bacterium | reverse complement strand
AAGGTGCGGCGGATGGCAAGGCTGGGTGAGGGACGGCGTTTATTGGACGCTTACGGTCAGCCAATCAAGTGCGCGCTGCGGCTTGGTCAGCATGTCGCCGGCCGGGGGATCCATTGGATTCTTCTCGTCCAAGAACATCTGCATGATCGCCCCGCTGATGCAGGATTGGCGTTGCTGCCGGTCCGGCGCCTTGGGATTCATGGCTTCGCGCAAAAAGGCTTCGGCCAATAGGTCAAAGCGCTGATCGTTGTAGCCGGGGGATTTGGCTTCCAACAAGACAAGGGTTTCCCAACTGGATTGCCAAGTCTTGGCGCTCAGCTCGGCGGCTTGGGGGTTGCGCAAAAGATCGCGCAAGCCGGCGGCGGCAGCGCGTTTTTTCTTGTAGTTTTCCAGCCAGGCTTTGGCTTTGGCGACATAGGCGTCCTGCATGGCGGGCATTTTTTTCCAACCGGGCCAGGTGGTGATGGGCCATGGGTCAGTGCCGGGAGGAGGGCGCTGAGTCATCCCGTGCTCTTGCTGTTCTGCCTCATAAGAAAGAATCTGATACGGCGGAATCAACTCCTTCGGCTGATAGCGATGCCAAATTATTTCCGCTGCAAAATCACAAAAACGCGTATTGACAATTGGCAAGTGAATCGTGTCATTATGCGGAATAAATTTCCCAGGATTCTTGGCATCCGGACGCTGCCTAATCCCAAATTGAGAAAAAGTCATATAATTCCATTGAACGACCTCTTTTTGATCGATGAAATGCCCTATCAACTTCAGGAAAACATCCTCATCAATGACCATCACACGCTCATTGGACAATAATCCATTAAATAAATACCCACCAAGGAACAAGTGCAAAACTTCTACCTTGTCGTAATCATTCATACTCGGCGAATTTAGCAAAAAATTAAAAACTAACTTTTCCTTTTCCCATCGCAATGCCGAAATCGCATTATAACTTGGCCATTGTGATTCGCTGGGATCAAACAACACGGAACACTCATGCCGTGTAATCCATTCTTCATACGCCTTAATCCAATTCCCGGAATAATCCCAAACAAATGTATGGGGTGCATTATTTTTATTTTTTTGTCTAAATGCCGCCTCAAACCCCGCCCACGACGACAGGGTAGGATGATCCGACAGATATTTGAACACCTTATTTCTGGAATTAATGAATTCTGATCTACTATCGATTTCAAATTTCTGCTCCTGCTTACTCATGGCATTCCATACGTCTTCATTAAAAGGAATCTTTCGAGGCCATTCACCACGGGCCTCCATACGTTTTTTTACCCCAAATAATTGATCCGTTAATACTTTCGCATTCACATAGTCCACCTTTTCCTTATCTGACCAATTATCTTTATCCCACGGATTAGAATCATCTCTATTCTGTGATTTTGCGGACAATGCCCCCATCCAAACTGCTACGAGGACAACTATAGAAATCTTTTTTGAGTTATTTTTTTTTCATATGGGCCTCGCTTGTGTCGTTCAAAAAAATTAATGTGCAACCCATTCACCTTGGGTTCCATCGTCAGCAGGTGCAGTTGAAGTACTCCCAAGTGTCTCTATTTTTCCCAACTGGCCCTGATGTTCCCACCACAAGGCTTTGAGTGGCAAACGATCCGCCGCAGCCACTTGCGCTTCCATTTGCGCCAAGACGGCAGGCGTCACCGGGCGGCCGGGTTTCCATGCGGTCGTCGGGAGGGGCTTGCCAACCAGCAAAGGTGGGGCATCCAGCACCCAACCCGCCACTTCATCCAGATCACGCGCGCCGGCATGAACTGTCGCCAGCGACAATGCCAGCGACGCCAGAATGCGCCAAGGGAAAACGGGATGAGAGGGATTGCGGGGCATGAGTGCGCAAAGATACCCTGCTCCGCCTCTAACTGGCAAGAGGATGTGTTGAAAAAATTTTCCGCATATGCCACCCGATGCCCATTCTCATTAAAAAGCCGCCCCAAAAGTGTTTGGGGCGGCTTTTTGTTTGGGCGATGCCCCATTTTCATTTTCGTTTACGGCAGGATTTCCAAAGTCGAGAACACCGTCTTGCCACAGAACACCGTGTGGTAGATTTCTTTGATGTCATTATCAAGCAAACGCACGCAGCCTTGCGATTTGCTCTTGCCGATGGAGGTGGGATCAACGGTGCCGTGGATGCCGTAGCCGGTGAGCTTGGCAGTGGCCGCCTCTTGGCCTTGCAAGGGAATCCAGAATTGCCCGATCGGGTTGTCAGGGGCGCCGGAGGCATACTTGGTGCCGGAGTCTGGATCCACCCAAGAAGGCTTTTCTACTTTGCCACGGAATACGCCATCTTCAATGGAGCCGATGCGGAACTGGCCGACCGGAGTCTTGTCGTCGGCACCCAAACCCACGGGGAAGGACTTGAGGTAGATCTTGGCGCCTTTGGCGTTGAGGGCGTACAGATCCATGCGGTACTCGTGCTTGACCACGCGGGCATGAATCGGGCCCAAAATGGTTTTCAATTTCTGGCCGGCCTGCAAACTCTTGGCGCTTTGCATGCCGGAAATCTGCAGCAAAAGGCCGCTGGGCACGCGGTATTTGTTGGCGATGCGCTCCACCACATCGCCGCTCTCGACCTTGTGGATGGCGGTGATGTCGTCATCGGTCAAATTGCGCTTGCCGTAGGCGTAGGTGTCGTTGATCTCGGTGAGTTGCGCGCGAATCCACGCTGCGTTCTCCGGCTTCAATTCCGCCGTGTAGTTGAATAGCACTTCCGACAGAATCGCGCGGCCTTCGACCACCTTGTTGGCTTTGAGCAGGCTCATGCCCTGTTCAAGTTCTTTTTGGATGTTGCCGGTCTGCGGAGTGAGCATCGCCGGAGCAACCACTGGCACGAAGGGCGTGGTGGAAGATGCCACGGGCGGAGCAACCGGCGGCGCCGCTGGCGAGGTGGCTGGCGCGGGGGGCGGCGTGACGGGCTGGGCGGGGGCTTCGCCCGCCACCGGCTCGCCGGCGACCGGGGGGACTTGAGCTTCAAGTTTTGGGGGCGGCGTGCGCAGGTAATACCAAGCACCCGCGCCGCCGCCGGCCAACAGGACGAGCACGCTGAATGCCACCACGGCTTTGCCACCGGAACTGCGGCCACGGCCCATGGATGAACGGCCGGATGAACGATGCATAGACATGTGTGCTCCTTGCGATTGTTACTTGAAGAAGGCGGCATCCTACCACCTTGCGCCGATTGAAACGCCCCCGCAGTTTATCGGGAAAAACCGCCCTCTGACAACACCCTGGCCGGAAAAATCCCAAATTTTCACGGCGCGGGAGGGGTGGCCGGCAATCCATCCTTCATCCAAGCCAAATAAGCCTTCATCTGCTTCTCATAACCACGGTCGGTGGGCCGGTAATAGGCTTTGTCCACCCCCAGATAATCCTGCGCCACATAGCCTTTGGCACCGTCATGGGCGTATTGATAACCGGATGCTTTGTCCGGCTTGTTTTCGCCGGCAGCGAACGCCACCGAGCGCAAATGCTTGGGCACCGGCACACTGCGGTTGTTTTTGACATCGGCCATGGCCTCGTTGATGGCGGCGTAAGCCGCATTGCTCTTGGGGGCGCAGGCCAGGTAGGTGGCGGCCTGGGCCAAGGTGATGCGGGCCT
>CAZVNU010000120.1:0-3309 GCA_964628335.1 uncultured Phycisphaeraceae bacterium | reverse complement strand
ACGCTGACGAATGACTTCTTCGTGAACCTGCTCGACATGCGGACCGCGTGGAAGAAGTCCTCGACGTGCGGGCATCTCTACGAAGGGACCGACCGCGCAACCGGCAAGGCGAAGTGGACCGGAACCGCCGCCGACCTCGTGTTCGGCTCGAACTCGCAACTTCGCGCCGTGGTGGAGGTCTACGCCTGTGGCGACTCACAGGGAAAGTTCGTGAAGGACTTTGTCGCGGCCTGGGCCAAGGTGATGCGGGCCTCGGGCATGCCGATGCGGTGGACGATGTCGTAGCAGGCCGCCGCCACCGAAATGCCGCGCGGATCGGCATTGCCGATGTCTTCACTGGCCAAAATCGCGATGCGCCGGGCGATGAACAGCGGGTCTTCGCCGGCCACCAGCATGCGGGCCAGCCAATACACGGCCGCATCCGGGTCGGAACCGCGCACCGATTTGATGAAGGCCGAGATGGCGTCGTGGTGCTGGTCGCCATCGGCGTCGTAAGCCAGCGCCTTTTGCTGGATGGATTCCTCGGCCACCGCCAAACCGATGTGCGGCGCGGCGCCGGCGCGCTTTTCCGACAGCACCGCCACTTCCAAGGCCGACAATGCCTTGCGGGCATCGCCATCGCAGCGGGTGGCCAGCAAGGCGGCGGCATCGGCGTCCAAAACCGCCCCCAGCGCGCCATAGCCACGCTCCGGGTCGGAGATGGCGCGCATGAGCAGGGCGGTGATTTCCGCCTCTGAAATGGCCTCGAACTGAAACACCGCCGAACGCGACACCAAGGCGGCGTTGACGGCGAAATACGGATTTTCGGTGGTGGCCCCCACCAGGGTGATCACCCCGCGCTCGACATCGCCAAGCAGCACATCCTGCTGGGCACGGTTGAAGCGGTGGATTTCATCGAGAAAAAAGATGGTGCGCACGCCGTCCTCTTGCAGCCTTTTTCGGGCGCCCTCTAGCACCGCCCGCACATCGGCCACCCCGATGGCCGCCGCGTTGCCCTGCTCGAAATGGCGCTGGGTATGGGCGGCGATCAAGCGGGCCAGGGTGGTTTTGCCGGTGCCCGGCGGGCCGTAAAACAGCACGCTGGTCATCTGGTCGGCTTCCAGCATGCGCCGCAGCAATTTGCCCGGACCCAAAAAATGGGCCTGACCGGCGAATTCATCCAGTGAACGCGGCCGCATGCGCGCCGCCAACGGCTCGGCGGATTTCAGGCGGGAATCTTGTTGTGCGCGCCAAAGGGACATGCGGCGCATGGTACCCGCTCACCCCTGTCACCTGCCGCCATGGGCCGCCGGATGGCTGTGAGGAATCGGCGCCTGACCGGGGGCCAGCAGCGAATTGAAAATGTCGGTGGTGGACATCGAACACGACATGCCGGCGGGCATTTCTTCGCAGAGGGTAAGGGCCGGCAACACGGAAGTCTCGGTCCCAACTTCGGCTTTGGGTGCTTCCTTGGCCGCGTCCTTGGCCGCTTCCTTGGCCGCTTCCTGGCCCCAAATCTGATGGGAATCATGGCCGGATGACGCATCGGATGCGCGGCCGGCGGGAATGAACTCGATCAATTCCACACAGGTGTAGCCAATGAACATTTTGTCGCCCACCGCCAGCACCCCCTGGTGTTCCTGGCGCCCGTTGTGCCAAATGCCCATGCCACCGGAACGCAAATCGGCAAACAACACTTGGTTGGCTTCGTCCACCGTGATCCGGCAATGCTGGCGCGAAACCTCGGGGAAGGGAATCCGCACCCGGCACTCGTCCGACCGGCCAATGACAAAATCGGCCCGCCGGACGGTGAATTCCTCGGAGGTCTTGTTGCGAACCGTGAAGCGAAATTTGAGGGTGGGCTTGGACATGGGAAAAGTGGGCGGGCATTTTATCCCAAGCCAATCCAAAAATCAATAGGCACATAATTAATTTTTGAGTGCACCCTAACCCATTGCAAAACAACGCGCGCCGATGAACGGCGCGCGTTGTTTTGAATTGTCTTTGTTCGAACGCGGCGGGCCGCCGCGTCTACTTTTTACTTGCAGCCGCAGCTGGCGGCGCAGCTGCCCTTTTTGGCGGCAGCGTAACGGGCGGCCTGGTCGGCCAAGGTGATCTGCTTGATCTTGCCGGCAAAGCCGGCCTGACCGAACTGGGTCATGCGCTCCATGCACAACTTCATCATGGCTTCGCGGGCCGGCTTCATGAAGTCGCGGGGGTCGAACTTCTCGGGCGATTCGAACATCACCTTGCGAATGGCGCCGGCGATGGCCAGACGGTTGTCGGTGTCGACATTGATCTTGCGCACGCCGTGCTTGATGCCCAGTTGGATTTCTTCCACCGGCACACCGAAGGTCGGCTTGATGTTGCCGCCGTACTTGTTGATGATGTCCTGCAAGTCCTGCGGCACCGAGGAGGAGCCGTGCATCACCAGGTGGGTGTTGGGCAACTTGGCGTGAATCTTCTTGATGGTGTCCATCGAGAGCACCGCGCCGGTGGGCTTGGTGGAGAACTTGTAGGCGCCGTGGCTGGTGCCGATGGCCACCGCCAACGCATCCACGCCGGTGTCGGCGACAAAGCGCTCGGCTTCGTCGGGGTCGGTCAGCAGCTTGGAGTGATCCACCGCGCCTTCAAGGCCGTGGCCGTCTTCCTTCTCGCCGCAGCCGGTTTCCAGCGAACCGAGCACGCCGATTTCGCCTTCGACCGACACGCCGCGGGCGTGGGCGGCGATGACGACTTCGCGGGTGACCTTGACGTTGTAGTCATAGTCGGCGGCCTGGCCGTCGGTGGTCAACGAACCGTCCATCATGACCGAGGTGAAGCCGGCGTTGATGGCGTCCAAGCACGAAGCCGGCTTGTCGCCGTGGTCCAGGTGCATGCAGACCGGGATGTTGGGGTAGAGTTCCGAAGCGGCGATGATCAGATGGCGCAGGTAATCATTCTGCGCATAAGCGCGGGCGCCGCGCGAAGCCTGGATGATGACCGGCGACTCGGTCTTTTCGGCCGCCATCATGATGGACTGGATCTGCTCCATGTTGTTCACATTGAGGGCCACCAAGCCGTAGTTGTTTTCAGCGGCGTGGTCGAGCAAAAGACGCATTGGGACGAGGGCCATGGAGATTCCTTGTGGGGAGAGGGTTGGAGAGCGAAGTGAAGAGCCCCATTTTCGGCGGAAAAAGCGAGGGCGTCAAATGGACTAAATGGTGGGAGATGTCGGACAAATTGGAACTGGGAGGGCGGACTTCAGTCTGCCAATCGCGCGCAGCGCGCAGGGTTGGCGGGTCAACAGCGCACGGGCTTGTTGGAGCGCGGGTGTCCCCACCCGCAAAT
>CAZVNU010000119.1:1155-6962 GCA_964628335.1 uncultured Phycisphaeraceae bacterium | reverse complement strand
GGGCGCTTGGTGGCGCAAAAACGGGTGGAGGTGGCATTGGATGCCTTTGCCGCCATCGCCCCAAAACACCCCATGTGGGATTTGGTGATTGCCGGCGATGGCCCGCTGCGCATTGCGCTGCTGAACCGCATCCCGTTGGAATTGCGCCATCGCGTCAAATTCCTGGGCTTCCTGCAGATGGCGGAAACCGCCGTTTGCTATGGCGTCTGCGATTGCCTGCTGCTTTCAAGCGACTATGAACCTTGGGCCTTGGTTGTCAACGAAGCGTGTGCCGCCGGGCTGGCCATTGTCGCCACCGAGGTGGTGGGCGCAGCGGTGGAATTGGTGGAGGAGGGCGGCAACGGCTATCTGGTGCCACCCGGCCAAACCGCCCCGTTTGCCGCGGCCATGGCACAAATTGCCGGCAATTCCCAGGATTGGCGCGCCGCTTCGCAAGCCCGATTGGCCGCTTGGCGCGCCAAGGCCGACCCGGTGGCGGCGGTGGCCAAAGCATTGGCAACATGGTCGAAATAGCGCTTTTCGCCTACCATGTCCCCCCTTTTCACCCGCAACCTTCCCGCCAACCGCCGCCATGAACAACACCGAACCCCGCTACACCCAGTTCAACCTCACCACCGACATGCTGGCCACCCCGGGCTTTGTGCGTTCGTTTGATCCGGCCAAGGGCGCGGCAGCCGGCGCGGCGGCGGCCAAAACCGGCAAACTGCATTTCACCGGCGAAGGCTCTTCGCGCCTGTTCCCCACCAAGCACGCCATCAAAGTCGCCCGTCAGCGCGGCGCCGGCGCGCTGCAACTGCACACCGAAGCCGGCAAGCAGAGCCAGTCCTACCAGCTCGAAGACTGGACTGTCGTGGGCCTGTCCAACTCCGGCCGCACCGCCGAAGTCATCCAGTTGTTCAAGCAGTTGAAGGAAGCCGGCCACACCAGCCTGTTCTCCATCACCGCGTTCGCCGATTCCACCTTGGAATCCTTCTCCAACCAGGGCACCGTGCTCTCCTGCGGCAAAGAAGGCGCCGTGGCCGCCACCAAGAGCGTGGTCGAGCAGGCGCTCAACTGCCAGGCGCTGGTTGAAGCCGCCACCGGGCAGAGCGGGCTCAAAGGCCGCTTGGCGCAGATCGCCGACGCCATGGATGCCGCCCTGACCGCGCCCATTCCAGCCGACATCATCAAGACCGTGTGCGAAGCCCCGGTCATCTCCTGGGCCGGACCCAACGACGGCGTGGCCGAGGAACTGACCCTGAAAACCAACGAAATCACCCGCAAGCGCAGCGACTTCTTCGAAGGCACCTACGCCGCCCACGGCGTGGAAGAAGTGATGACCGACAAGGATGTGGTGATCTGGATCGACCCCATCGAAGACCAGGAAGAAAAGTTTGAAAAGGTGCTGGTGCAGGGTGCCGGCGTCAAAGTCATCGCCATCAGCAGCCGCCCCACCCGCTTCCCCACCCTCTTGGTCAAGGATTGCGGCGACCTGACCGGCTATGCGTACATGGCCGCCGGCTGGAATCTGTTGGTGGAAGTCGGCACCGCGCTCAACATCAATGTGGACAAACCCCAGCGCGCCCGCAAGGTGGGCAACGAGTTTGTCGCCGGCTAAAACCCAAACCAGCGGGGCGGCCAAAGCCGCCCGCGCTTGTTTTGAGATGGCCGTTCCGCTTGATTTTGGCCCACTCCAGAAAGACCCCATGACCACTTCCTACGGCGCCCTTTGCACCGACTTCATCTTTGAAACCAATCTGGCCGTCAAAATGCCGCTGCCCAGCGAGCGCGACACGGTGATGCACTTTTTCGAGCGCATCAAGAAAACCTTTCCCAGCATGGACCGCTTCCGCAAGATCAAGAACGAACTGATCCTGGAAACCGCCCGCCATTACGACGAAGAAACCGGCGAGCCCACCGAAGAAGGCCTGGGCTTCGACACGCCCTACCGCTATGTGTCGCTGCGCGAACGCATGCTGCGCTGCAGCGTGGTCAATCCGGAATCCATCGATGACGCCATCAAACAGCACGATTTGATCCTCAAGACCGCGCCCGACTTTCTGGGCATCAGCCCGCTGGACATCGATTCGTTTGAAATGACCTTCGTGTTCGAGATGGAAGCCGCCGGCGACCATGATGAAATCGTCAAAAACGCCCTGTTTGAAGGCTCACCGCTGGCCGAGGCCCTGGCCGGCGTGCGGGTGATCGAATTGCAGCCACTGTTTTCCTTCGCCCTTTCGCGCGACGGCCGCATGCAGACCTCGATGGCGGGGGAAACCCGCCGCAAGAGTCGGCGCGGCAGCACCAGCCGCTACGCCAACGAACCGCTGCGCGTGGTGCTGTCGCTGCGCCGTCTGGCCCCCTTCCACAACCTTGAAGACCTGGCCAAAACCCTGCCGGCCATGTTCACCAGCGCCGAGCAGTTGGCGCAGGACCGGGTCATTCCGCACCCGATCACGCCCATCGCGCGGCAGATCGCGGCCAACAACGGATAAAACCACCTGGAAATCTCCCACCGCTGACCATTCAACCCAAGCGGAGTTTGAGGCGATACCGCCCCAAGCGCCGCTTGTTTTTTAGAGTCTATTCCGCGACAATGCCTTCAAAACAGGCAAAGTGTGGCCGCGTTTTCTCCATCACGGGCACTTTTATTTTTTGGCACGCCGATTGCCTATTCCACTTGCATCCCCTCACCTCTTTCATTGGAGTTTCCATGTTCGGCGTACTGATTGATATGGATGGCGTCATTTACCGCGGCTCCGACCCCATTCCCGGGGCCATTGAATTCGTCAACACCTTGGTCGAGCAGGAAGTGCCGTTCCTGTTCCTGACCAACAACTCGCAGCGCACCCACCTCGACATCGCCATGAAGATCAGCCGCCTGGGTTTCAGGGTCGGCCCCGAACAAGTCTACACCTGCGGCATGGCCACGGCGCGTTTTCTGGCACGCCAGAAACCCGGCTGCACCGCCTTTGTGCTGGGCGAAACCGGCCTGACCACCGCGCTCAACGGCTGCGGCATCGCGGTGGTGGACAAAGACCCCGATTTCGTGGTGGTGGGCGAGGGCCGCACCTACACCTTTGAAATGCTGGAGCAAGCCACCAATCTGGTGCTCAAGGGCGCCAAACTGATCGCCACCAACATGGACCCCAACTGCCCCACCGCCACCGGCACCCGCCCCGGCTGCGGCGCGGTGGTCAGGCTGCTGGAGGAAGCGACCGGCATCAAGGCCTTCAGCATCGGCAAACCCAACCCGATCATGATGCGCGACGCCCGCAAGATCCTCGGCTTCGACGCCGCCAACACCTTCATGGTCGGCGACACCATGGAGACCGACATCCTGGGCGGCCTGCAACTGGGCTACCACACCATTCTGGTGCTCTCCGGCGGCACCACCGAAAAGAGCCTGCCCGCGTTCGCCTACCAGCCCGACCGCGTGGTCAAATCGGTGGCCAGCCTGTCGGTGGAATATTTCGAGGAAATGATCGCCAAACGGGCGGCTTCCGAACGGCGCCTCAAGGAATTCCGGCTGGACCGGCAGGCCCTGAGCAAAATCGCCTGAAACAGGTACGCTTCCCGCATGCCCTCCCTTTCTTCAGCCCTTGCCCTCGCCCCCCGCTACCACACGCGCGTTTGGGGAGGCACCTCGCTCACCCCCCGTTTTGGGCGCAAACCGACGGTCCCCCAAGGGCCAATTGGCGAGAGTTGGGAATTGTGCGACATGGCTGCCGGCGACCTGGATGACGGATCAGCCCGTTCAACCATCGCATCCGGTCCTTTTGCCGGCCAAACCCTGGCTCAATTGCGCCTTGCGCACGGGACCGAACTGATGGGCAGCCTGCCGGCCAACCCCGCCTCTGGCGGCTTTCCCCTGCTGCTCAAATATGTGGATTCCGCAGCGACTTTGTCGGTGCAGGTCCACCCCTCGCCCGCCTATGCCGCCGCCCATCCGCAGGCCCACCTCAAAAGCGAGGCTTGGTTCATCGTGGACTGCAAGCCGGGTGCCGTGATTTACAAGGGGCTCAAGCCCGGTGTGGGCGCCCGCGACCTGCGCGGCGCGCTGGCCACCAACACCGATGCGGCCATGCTGTCGTTGCTGGAAGCCATCCCGGTGGCTCCCGGCGACTGCCATTACCTGCCCAGCGGTATTTGCCATGCCTTGGGAGCCGGTATTTTGATGGCTGAAGTGCAAACTCCCAGCGACACCACTTTCCGCCTCTACGACTGGGGGCGGGTCGGGCGCGAATTGCATGTGGAACAGGCGTTGGACTGCATTGACTTTTCAGGCCACCCCCTGCCACCACCACGGACACGGCCGACGAACACAACTGGCACCTCCCGCATGGTGGCCTGCGACTTCTTCGTCTGCGACCACCATCGTTTGGCGGGGCATCATCCCCTCCAAGCCCCGCAAGACGGCCGCCCGGTGGCATGGATGGTGCTGGCCGGCACGCTCACCACGACCGATGGCCAAGCGTTCGGCGCCGGCGACACCCTGCTGTGGCCGGCGGCGGCGGATCAGCGTTCGGCAAAGGCCGGCGCGCAGGGCGCGGCAGTCCTGGAAACGACTTTTCCCCGATGAGTTCACGCCCTGGGTTCACGCCCAGCGGTACCACTGTTTGGCATTGCCCTGGGCCAGGCGCAGTTTTTCATCGGCTGAAGCGCCGACGAACAATTCCGCCGTGGCATCCAACCATGCCGGCAGGCCGAAGGTCAATTCGCACACCGGCCAGTCGCTGCCCCACACCACCCGGTCAAAGCTGAAGCAGTCCACGGCATGGTCGACAAACGGCTTGATCTGCGGCAGCAGCGGCCGTTTGGCGTCGGCCTGGACCACGATGCCGGAGATTTTGCAGGCCACATTGGGGCAGGCGGACAATGCTTTCAAATTCGCGCGCCATGGATCCAAGTCCCCGGCCGCCGCGTTGGGGTTGCCCAAATGGTCGAGCACAAAGCGGGTATCCGGACAGGCGCGCACCAAATCCAAAGCCAGCGGCAACTGACGCGCCAGCACGCACAGGTCAAACGACAGCCCGGTGGCCGGCAAGCGGCGCAAATTTTCACGCACCAAAGCATTGGCCAGCAATTCGTCCGGCTGGGTGTGCATCACCCGCCGCAGGCCGCGCACCGCCGGATTGGCGGCCAAAATCTCCAAGCGCACGGCAAATTCAAGCGACTCCGGCCGGCAGGCGGGGATCACGCCTGCCAAGGCGCCGGCTTGGGTTGCTTCCGAAAAAAAATCCGCCTCGGCTTGCTGCTGGCTTTCGTCCACATCCACTTCCATGAATAGGCTGGCACGCACTTGCGCCATGCCATTGCCGCCCTTGGCCCGCTCCAAGAAATCAACATGGGTCAGCGCCTTGTCCAACGCCGGGATGCCCGCCGCCCACGCGTAAGTGAAGCGGTCGGGATGGAGCAGGTGCAAATGGGTGTCGATGAGTTGCATGGGAAAAATACGGGGAAAATCCCGAAGAAGTGCGGATGCACCGCGTCCAGTCGGCTCATTGAACCGGGGCGATCACGATGTGGCGGTACCACACCTCATCCATGTGGTTTTGCAGGGCGATCACGCCTTGGGCGTTTTGGCCAAAACCGGCGCGCACTTTGAACTTGCTCTCCTCGAGCTTGGTTGCGTAATCCGCGCTGGCGGTGTCGTATTCGGCCACTTTCACCCCGTTGAGCCAATGCGCGATACGGGTGCCTTTGGCCACGATGCGGCCACTGTTCCATTCGCCGTCCGGCTTGATGACTTTCAAATCCGTGGGGTAAAAACCATAAACCGAGCCGGCCGCATGGGTGGCATCGACCGCCGCGAGATCGGCCACGGT
>CAZVNU010000119.1:0-1145 GCA_964628335.1 uncultured Phycisphaeraceae bacterium | reverse complement strand
CGCCGGCGTAGCGGTAAGCGGAGCCAAGCACCTGGAATTCCATGCCGTTCCACCACGACTGGCGGGCGTCCTGGCTGACGCGGTACATCACCCCGCTGTTGGAGCCGTTGCCGTTGTCGGGGCACAGGTATTCAAACGACAAATCAAAATCACCAAACGCCTGCCGCGTCACCAGATCGGGCGAGTCGGAAAATCCGGGCAGGTGCAGCACGCCGTTGGACACGCTCCAACCGCTGCCTTCCAGGCGGTCGCTGCCGTAAGAGCACCAGTCATTCAAGCCATGCGCCAGCAAGTCGCGGGGCGCGGCCAAGGCGGCAAGGGGGGGCTGCTTGGCGCAGGACGCCGCCGGGGCGCCGCAACATGCGGCGAGCATGAGGGTCGGCAAAGTCAGGGCGGCAAGGGCGGTCAGGGTGCGCATGGCATTCCAGGTTAGAAAAACAAGGGTATCAAACAAAGTGGGTGCAAGATACCTGATGTCATCCTTCAAATGTTTGATTCTTAACAACTATTATTTGTTCCACACCGGCAATTGACCCCAAAGCTATGCTGTCGCCAAGGCAGGTTTCAAAGCGCATCGAAATGCGGCCAACAGACTCAAAAAACAGAGTATTTTGTAATGCATGACTGGCGGCATGCGTCTGTTCCGCGCGAATCATTTTCCATGGTTGCAACCGGCCACTTCGTTCAATCCCTTTTATGAAACATACCCCCCCCGCCCTCCCGTTCCTTGGCGCCGTCTTGCTGCTGGCCGCCTGCCAAAGCAGCCCTTCCATCCAAGGTCTTCCGGTCGGCAAGTCGGTGATTTCAGTGGCCGACGCGCCGCCAAGCAGCCGCATCCAATGGTTGCTGGCCGACCAAAAAGACGGGCCGTATGCCCCGCTTGAAGGCGTGTACGGGCCGCGCATGGTGGTGCCCGCCGCTTTCGCCGGCAAGTGGGCCAAGGCCGAAGTGACCCTCCCGGCGACCGCGCCGCAAGCCAAAGCCAAAACCACCGCGCCGGTGCACATCCAAGACCGGCCCGGCAACCCCAACATCGCCTTCATGCACAAGACCGGCTGGGGTTTGTCCTTCACCTTCGACCGCCAGTACATCCAGCGCTGCGCCGCCAACGACGCCGAGCGCATCGGCAAGACGGCCGACGGCAA
>CAZVNU010000118.1:0-7099 GCA_964628335.1 uncultured Phycisphaeraceae bacterium | reverse complement strand
TCCCGCCGGTCAAAAGCGTGGATGAAAAGTGGACCCGCTCCTGCGCCGAGCCGGCCCCGGCGGGGAAAGGGCCGCAAACCTCCTGCCGCCAACAGAACGACTACGCCCGCCGCATGAAGGCCGACGGCTTCCATGTGCTGAGCTATTTCAATGTCACGGAATACGGCAAGAACATGCCCTGGCCCATCCCGCCGCGGTTGGCCGAAAAAGACGCAGACCTGTGGAAGAATTCCGCCGATTACCTCTACCACGGCGGCCGTGGCAACGCCGTGCTGATGAACGGCGACCGGCCCTTCTATTCCAACTGCTACGGCGCGGTCATCGTGGATCCGGGCGAACCGGCCTACCTGGCGCATCTGCTGGAGCAGGTCAAGCGCAACAACACCCTGCTGCCGGACACCGACGGCATTTGCATCGACCGCCTCGACTGGCTGGGCCATTACAACGAACGCGGCGACGACGGCGTGTCATGGGTCAACGGCAAGCCGTCCCGCGCGCTGTCCCAGTCCTGGCACAAACTGGCCGACCAGATCGTGCCCGAATTGCACAACGCCGGCAAGGTGCTGTTCCTCAACAACTGCACCCCGCGCATCGAGATCATCGGGCGCGGCGACGGCATTTTCGCGGAGTGGGCCACCGATTCGTTCCACCTGCCGCAGTACGCCAACTTCGCCGCCTTGGCGGCCGTGCGCAAGCCCGCCGCCATGTGGACCTCCCCGGGCGAGGTCAGCGATTCTTATTTCCAGCGCTGCCTGTATCTGGGCGTCTTCCCCATTGCGCCCTACCAGGGCAACAACCATTGCCTCGCGCCTTCCTCTGAAGGCCAGAAGGCGGTGAAAAACATGTATGCCACCGGCGCCGACGACGCGTTCATCACCATTCCAAACGCGGGCACCAACCCGGAAATCCTTTCAATGGCCTACGGCCCGCTGCTCACCGCCATGCGCGGGAAAAAGTGGGTGCTCACCGCCCACTGCGTGGAAACGGCCACCCCCGGCGTCCGCGTGAACCTGTTCGAAGTGCCGGGCGGCTACGCGCTGCCGGTTTCGTTCGGTGAAAAACAAACCGAAGCCGTGGTGCGGGTGCGCCACCTGGCCTTGAATCGCTCGAGGCGGTGGCGCTGCATCCCGCCAAGGATCAGCCTGCCGCGGTCAAGGCGCAAATGAAAAACGGCATGTTGGAACTCACCGTACCCTTGGTGCGCGGCTGCGCGATGGTGAAGCTGACGGGGCGCGCGTCGGAAAAGTAAAACCGCTTACGCAAGTCAGGTACTCTTCCTCCACAACCTTCGGTGCGCCATGCCACCGCCATCCAAAATGAAAACATCCCTCCTTCTCACCGCCGCCCTGTGTCTGACCGCCTTGCCCACCTGCGCGCAAGAAGCGGCCACGACCTTGGTCGCCACCCCGGAGGCAGGCGCAAAGGTGCCGACGCAACCCTCCATGGTCGCCATGGATTTCAAACGCTACCTGGCCCCGCTCAATGTGAAGATTGATGGCCCATCCCAAGGCATCCGCGCCAGTCTGCCCTTGGGCAACGGCCGCATGGGCGCGCTGGTGGTGGTCGGCGGGAAATCCCAATCCAAAGTGTTTTTCGACCTTGGCCGGTCGGATGTGACCTACAGCGGCACCGGCTGCAAAGTCTCCGACAAGAGCCCGTACAACCACAAGGGCGTCGTCGCCAAGGTGGAATTGGATTTCGGCGATCCGGTGTTCGCCGCCTGCAAGCAGGAACTCAATGTCCACGACGGCGTCGCGACGGTCGCCGGCGAAGGGGTTTCCCTGCGTCTGGCGGCCTGGCGCCGCGGCGATGTGCTGGCCATCGAAATCACCGACGACCGCGCCACGCCCGCCGACCTCACGCTGAACTTGCGCTTGCCGGTGGGCGGGACTTCACAGAATGGCTTTTCCGCCAAGGTCGCCGTGGATCCGGATGGGCCTGGGCTGAAACAAGTCTTCGCGCAGAAAGCTTTGCCCGGCGAACAAAATCCCCTTTTCTATTGCGCCTCGTCATGCAAGGTCGGCGTTCCCGGCCGCACGCTTGAAACCTCGGTGAAGGGCGGCACGCAAACCGTGCGCATCCCGGCGGCCAAGGGCAAGACGGTGGTTTACTTCGCCTCCGCGGCCACCATGAATCCTGAAGCGCAAGTGGACCAAGCAGCAGCCAAGGCGCTGGCATCCGCCACCGCCGCCGGCTACGAAGCGATCGAAAAAGCCACGGTGGCGGATTGGCACGCGTTCTGGCAAAAGTCCTTCATCCTGCTGCCGCAGACGCACGACCTGCCCTTTAGCCAAAGCGTGGATCAGCATTGGGCGTACTACCTGTATTGCATGGGCATTTGCGGCACGGGTCGCTTCCCCGCCAATCCCGACGGCGCCATGTTCCGCACCGGCGTCTGGGGTCAGCCCTATTGGTGGTTCAACGGCTCGCGCCAAGCCCTGCTGCCGGCCTTTGAAATGGCCGCCCATCCGGAAATGGCGGATCCGTGGCTAAACATGCTGCACGACGCGCGGCCGCGCTTCGAAAAAGCGGCGGAACAAGTCTGGGGCTGTGCGCCGGGATCCGTCTGGGTCCCCGAGGTGTTCACCGCCAACGGCCCCGAACCCTTGCCGGAGAACATCGCCGACCAGTTGCGCCGCACGCTGGGGGACAAAGAGAAGCCGAGCAAAGAACTGTGGGCCTTCGCCACGGCACGCAACACCTCGCAATCCTGGTGGACTTTCACGCGCCACGGGGGGAAACCGGATTACATCTCCGGCGCGCATTCGCACCTTCTGTACAACACCGGCGAGGCCGCGCAGTGGTTCTGGGACCGCTACGCCTACACCGGCGACAAAGCATGGCTGAAGACCGCCGCCTATCCCATGCTCAAGGGCGTCGCGCAGCTTTACATGACCCATCCCAAAACAGTCAAAGGCGCGGACGGCTTCTATCACCTGCACAACCTGGGATGGGGCGAAACCATCCTGGGCGGCATGCAGGACGGACTGAACGATCTGGCCACGCTGCGCGGCATCCTGCCCTTGGCCATCCAAGCCTCGAAGGAATTGGAGGTCGACGCCGACCTGCGCGCAAAGTGGCAGGACTTCTTGGCCCATCTGGCCCCCTACCCGACCAACGAATCGCCCAAGGCGATCATTCCTTTGACCCAGCCCGGCGAGCCCGCCACCTATGCGCTGGGCATCGGGCCGGTGACCAAGCAGTACGGCGGGGGCTCCATCCACGACCCGCGCCTGTATCAGGTGAACATCTACGACCTGGTGAATCTGGAAGCCCGGGAAACCCAAACCATCGACGACGCGCAGTGGGCCACGGCGATGAACACGCTGGAGCGCCAGCCCATGATGCGCCAAATGCAGGCCGGCGGCATCGCGGGCTGGAAGGGGCTGCACGGCTTGCCCTCGCGCGTCTGCGAAGAAGCGGCGCGCATGGGCCGGGCCGACTTGGTTGAAAAATACCTCGCCACCGGCTTCCCAAAAGTCTGGCAGGGCACCGACCAGTCGCTGCCCAACCACATCAACATGGTGGTCGACACTGCCCCCGACTGGCAGTGGGAAGGCCCGCTGGCTTTGGGCCTGTCCCAAGCCATGCTCCAGTCACTCTCGGCCAAACCCGGCGAGCCTCCGGTCATCCGCGTGTTCCCCGCCTGGCCAAAGGCCCGCGACGGCGCGTTCTCGCTGCGCGCCAAGGGCGACTTCATGGTCACCTCGGCGATAAAGCAGGGACACATTCCCTTCGTCGAAATCCAATCCGCGCGCGGAGGCGTCTGCCGCATCCGCAATCCGTGGGGTGAAGCCCAGAAAGTCCGCGTCTGGCGCAACGGGCAAGCGAAAGAAACGCTCACCGGCGCCCTGCTCACGCTGGAGACCGCCGCGGGCGAAGACCTCGTTCTCCTGCGCCCCGGTGAAACTCCGGAGCAGATGAAACTGAGTCTGCCGGAGCGTTGAGCGGCGGCCCTACGGCGATAAACCCGACGACCATCCGGTATGCCACAGGTAAACTGCGCCACGACAGCGCCATTCCGCTGGAAGCCTTCCCCGCCGCCGACAAGGACGCGGTCAAAACCAAGGCCAAGAAACGCGACCGCCCCGGCGGCGTCGCCGAAGTGCTGATCCGCTGACACCCGCCATCGCCCCATTGCATATGAAACACCTTTCCACCGCCGCTGCCCTCCTGTTTTGCTGCGCCTCTGCCTTCGCGCAAGATGCGCCCTCCCCCAAGGACAGCGACACCTTCGCGGACATCGCCAAGCAGAACGACAAGCTTACTTTCGGCAAGCCCCCCAAACTGCCGGACATCCGGTTGCCTTGGGACGCCGCTCCCGCCGAAGGGTTCAAGCCGATCGAAAAGATCACCACCCAAGCGCAACTCGAAGCGGAGCTGGTGCGGTTGCGCGCCCGATACGCGCCGTTCATGGCCGAGTTGGCGCCCGCGCTTCCCGTGACGCGCGAGCGCACCGAACTCACCACCTTCAACTGGCGACTCGCCACGCCGGAAGACCTCAAGGACGACGCCGACGCGCGCGCCGGACGCGGCGCGTGGAAGGAAGTCACCATCCCGCACTACGGCCCGCCCGCCGACCAAAAGGCCACGACCTTCTACCACCGGGAACTCGTGATCGGGGACAAGGAGTTCGCGGCGGAGGCGCTGTTCCTGCATTTCCAGGCGGTGGACTACGGCGCCGAAGTTTTCGTGAACGGCGAAAAGGTCGGTTTCCACGAGGGGCTGTTCGGCTCCTTCGAGTTCGACATCAAACGCTTCGTGAAGCCGGGCAAGAACACCCTGACCGTGAAAGTGCTCAACGACATCACGATGATGGGGGAACCGTTCAAGGCGCCTCCGCACCTGAAGTTTGGCGATAAGCTCGCGGCCATCGGCGGCCCGGGCTGGGACGACCCGAAAACCGGTTGGCACCGTTGCCCGGCAGGCATGGGTATCTGGCTGCCCTGCCGCCTCGAAACCCGCGCGACGGCCTCCGTCCGCGATATTTTTGTCCGCCCGTTGCCGGGGGAGAACAAGGCCGAAGTGTGGCTTGAGATCGGCGATTCCGCCAAACCGGCCGAAATCCTCTGGTCGCTCTACGGGCAGAACTTCAAGGCGACGCTCGCGGAAAACCAAAAGGTTACCGCCGAGCCGGCTCCGGCCGCCGACGGCGTGCGCCTCGTGAAATTCACCCTCCCCATCCCCGCCGAACAATTGCGCCTCTGGTCGCTCGACAACCCGTGGTTGTACCAGCTGCAGATCCAAATCCGCCGGGACGGCAAGGTCGTGGACGCCGCGAAAAAACAATTCGGGATGCGCACCTTCACGCAGTCGCTGACGAGCGTGCCGAAGGGCCGGTTCTACCTCAACGGCAAGGAGATCAAACTGCGCGGCGCGAACATGATGGGCCACCTCATGCACGGCGTGATGCGCAAGGACTTCGATCGCCTGCGCGACGACATCCTCCTCGCCAAGGCCGCGAACATGACCTTCTGGCGCATGACCCAGCAGCCCTGCCCGGAAGAGGTTTACGAGTACTTCGACAAACTCGGCCTCCTCGCGCAGACCGACCTGCCCGCCTTCATCGGCATCGTCAAGGAGCCGCAGGTCGTCGCTTCGGTCACCGCGCAGTTCCGCGAGATGGTGCGCCTCGTGCGCAGTCATCCGAGCAACGCCATTCTCTCCTACATCAACGAACCGGTCTTCGCCCCGGCCGCGTCGCCCGGCACCGTCAAACGCTTCCACGACCCGCGCAAAATGAACCTGCAGGAGATGCGCGCGTACTTCACGCACCTCGACGCGGTCGGCCGCGAACTCAACCCCGACCAGGTGGCGAAGTGGGTGGACGGCGACGACCGTTCGCATGTCACCAAGTCCCTCGGTTATTACGACTTCCACCGCTATCACTACTGGTACCAGGACACGATCCGCGAGACCTACCTCGGTGTATCCAAAAACATCAACCCGGATTGGATGTGCGGTTGCGGCGAATTCGGCGCCGAGGCTCTCGACCGCATCGAGTTGATGAAAAAATACTGCCCGCCGGAATGGCTCGTCGAGGGCCCCGGCGGCGCGTGGTCGCCCGCGAAAATTTCCCAGGCGCAGCAAATGACCATCGGCCAAAGGTGGTATCCCGGATGCAAGACCATGAAGGACTGGGTGAACGCCAGCCGCACGCACCAGGCTTGGGGCACGCGCCTGATGACCGAATCCTTCCGCCGCATTCCCGAAATCAATTCCTTCGCCATCCACCTCCTCATCGACGCCTGGCCCACCGGCTGGATGAAGGCCATCGTGGACTGCGAACGGCAGGCCAAGCCCGCCTACTTCGCCTACCGCGACGCGCTCACGCCGCTCGCCGTCAACCTCCGTCCCGACAACTTTTTTGGATACACCGGAGACACGCTCAAGGTTCACGCATGGGTGTTGAACGACACCGCCGAAGCGCCCTCCGGCGCCACGCTCCGTTATCAGGCCGAACTCGACGGCAAGGTCGTCGCCACCGGCCATGCGCCCGCCGACATCGTCGCCTCCGCTCCGCGCCACCAGGGCGTATTGGAAATCAAACTACCGACCGCCGAAACCCGCCGCCCGCTCACCGTGCGTCTGGGACTCTTCTCCAAGGACGGCGCGTTGCTCCACGACGCTTCCGTACCCATCGACCTGATTCCCGCCGCCGACAAGAACGGCAAAATCCCCGACAAGGGCGGCCGCCCCCAGCGGATCATCCGCTGAGGCTGATCCATCTCCTGAAAAACCAACACCACACCCTTCCCATGAAACTGCCACTCCTTGTCTGCGCCTTCCTCTCCGCCGCGACGCCCGCGTTCGCCGCCGACGCACCGGTTCCGCCCGACATCCTCGTCATCCTCGCCGACGACCTCGGCTACGGCGATGTCCATGCGCTGAACCCGGAGCGCGAAAGAACGATGTGCCCCTGGCGCCGCTCCTCGTTTCCGGCGAGGCGAAGGTCTGGCCAAAGTGACCCGTAGGGGCTGTTCTTTGCCGGGGCCTGGCCCTTGCGGCCCCGGCAGCGCGCCCTTGAAGCAAGGGTGGGGGATGTTCGGCGTGGGGGATGTTCGGGCCCATCAAGGGTTGCTTTCCCCTAGACTATCCG
>CAZVNU010000117.1:6586-7114 GCA_964628335.1 uncultured Phycisphaeraceae bacterium | reverse complement strand
GCCGTTAGTATTGAGCGGTTTGCGGTGGGGATGTAAAATGAAGTGACACCCCCAAAATGGCATTCTCATAGCACTTGCGAGGCCAATCATGAGCGCACTCTCTCTTCGTCTACCCGATTCCATTCACAACGAAGCCCGCAAACTGTCGCGTGCTGACGGGGGCTCTCTCAATCAATTTATCGCCGTTGCCATCGCGGAAAAAATTGCCGCCATGCGCACGGAGTCTTGGCTTAAAGAAAAAGCCAAGGAGGGTAGCAAGGCCGACTTTGTTCGCGTGCTTGGCAAGGTCAAGGCGCGCAAAGTGTTGCCTGGGGATAAATGAGCGGTTCAATTTCTTCTAAAATCCCCGACTTTCCTTTTTGTCCAACTCCCCTTGGAGACACACTCATGTCTGAACTTTTCGATCTCGTCGTCATCGGTGGCGGCCCTGCCGGTTATGTGGGCGCCATCCGCGCGGCGCAAATGGGCCTCAAAGTGGCCTGCGTCGAGCGCGACGCTTTGGGTGGCACCTGTTTGAACTGGGGCTGC
>CAZVNU010000117.1:5543-6576 GCA_964628335.1 uncultured Phycisphaeraceae bacterium | reverse complement strand
CATCCCGACCAAGGCCCTGATCGCCGGCGCCGAGATGTACCACCAGGTCAAGCATGAGGCCGCCAAGTGGGGGATCACCACCGGCGAAGTCTCCTACGACTGGTCCAAGATCATCGGCCGCTCGCGCACGGTGGCGGGCAATCTGAACAAGGGCATCGGCTTCCTGTTCAAGAAGAACAAGATCACCCATGTGCAGGGGCACGCCCACATCAGCAACCCCAAGATGGGCTGCTGTGACGGCGCCGAGCGCAAATTCGAGGTCGCGGTGTACGACGCCGCCGACAGCGCGCGCAGCGGTGAAGTCAAACAAACCATCACTGCCAAGAATATTTTGATCGCCACCGGCGCCGGCCCGCGCGAACTGCCCGGCACGCCCTTCGACGGCGTCAAGGTCATCTCCAGCAAGCAGGCGATGAACCTGCCCGAGCAGCCCAAGAGCCTGCTGGTGCTGGGTTCCGGCGCCATCGGCATGGAGTTCGCCTACTTCTACAACGCCTTCGGCACCCAGGTCACCGTCATCGAAATGCAGGACCGCGTGCTGCCGATCGAAGACACCGATGTCAGCAAGGTGGTGGAGAAAGCCTTCACCAAGAGCGGCATCACCATTCTCACCAACCACACCACCAAGAGCATCGAGAAGACTGATTCTGGCGTCATCGCCCTGGTCGCCAAGGCCGACGGCAGCGGTGAGCAACTGATTGAAGCCGACAAACTGCTGGTGGCCATCGGCGTGGCCGGCCGCTACGACGGCCTGTTCGACGACGCGCTGGGCATCAAGACCGAGCGTGGCTTCATCGTGACTGACTACAAGCAGGAGCACCCGACCTACGCCACCAGCGTGCCGGGCATCTACGCGGTGGGCGACATCATCGGCCCGCCGTGGCTGGCCCATGTGGCCAGCGAAGAAGCCGTGACCTGCGTCGAGCGCATGTTCGGCGCGCACGCCCACGATGTCGATTATTCCAGCATCCCCGGCTGCACCTACTGCCAGCCGCATGCGCGCTCGTTCAGGCCGATGCTGGCGACCTGCGGC
>CAZVNU010000117.1:0-5533 GCA_964628335.1 uncultured Phycisphaeraceae bacterium | reverse complement strand
GCCGCCGGCGACCTCATCGGCCCCCCTTGGCTCGCCCACGTCGCCAGCTTCGAGGCCATCCACGCCGTCGAATCCATGTTCGATCCCAAGCACAAGAGCAAGAAGGTCGGCCTCTTCCCCGGCTGCACCTACTGCCATCCCGAGGTCGCCAGCATCGGACTCACCGAGCGCGCCTGCAAGGAGCAGAATCTGGATGTCGTCATCGGCACCTTCCCCTTGGCCGCCAGCGGCAAGGCGCAAGCGATGGGCACCACCGACGGTTTCGTGAAGATGATTTCCGACAAGCAGACCGGCGAAATCCTGGGCTGCCACATGGTCGGCCACGGCGTGACCGAACTGATCGCCGAAATCGGCCTGGCGCGCAAACTGGAAGCCACGGTGGACGAAGTCATCGCCACCATGCACGCCCACCCGACCCTGTCGGAAGGCGTGCACGAGGCGGCGCTGGGCGTCGCCGGGCGCATGGTGCATGCGTGAACTGGGAAGGCGGACTTCAGTCTGCCAATCCGCCGCAGGCGGAAGGGGCATTTGCCAACCTACGAAAAACAAAGAAAACGCCGCTCGATGCGGCGCTTTCTTTGTTTTTGCACAAAAAGACGCAGCCCGAATATAATGCGAACATTCTTTCCGGTGCTGGTCTGTGTACTCTTTTTTGGATACAATCCCATGAAGAAGCGAGATCTCGAAAACCATCTCAAAAAACTCGGTTGGTGGCTTCTGCGCCATGGCGGCAACCATGATGCGTGGACCAATGGCGAAGATGTTGAGCAGGTTCCTCGCCACAACGAAATCAACGAGTTATTGGCCAAAAAAATCATCCGCAACGCCCAACGAAAGCAGCCATGAAAATCCAAGGCAACATCTCAAAAGACGGCAAGTTTTGGCTGGTGGAATTCCCCGTGCTGGATGCCATGACCCAGGGGCGCACGCGTGCCGAGGCATTGGAAATGGCCCGCGATCTGATTGCGTGCCATTTGGATGCCATCGGCATGGTGGACACGGTTGAAATTGCGCTGGAGGGCAGCACCCATGTGGTGGCCCAATGCAGCGACCCCGCCCACTTGGTCGCTTTGATTTTGCGCCGCCGCCGCCAAGCCTCGGGACGCTCCGTGCGCGAGGTGGCTGCCGCGATGAATCAAAGCAGTCCGACGGCCTATGCCAAATACGAGAGCGGGCGCAGCATGCCCAGTGCCGTGAAGTTGGATGAACTTTTGGCGGCGGTGGATGGGCGGGGGTTGGTGTTGGCGTGAGGAAGAATAGGTGCGTTGAGGATGGATTGTTTACATGTGCGCAGCAAGATGGCAAGCAAGAACTTTGCCATCGGCGAGTGATCCACCTGGAGTTTGCCGCCGGGGAGTTGCCGGCGCCGCTGGCGTGGCATGAGCGGGGGTGAAAAAATCATTGTTCGCGTCAATAACCATCTTTGTCATTCTTTGACATCGGCGGTAGAATGAAGTCTACCCCCTTTTTCCAAGGAGCCGCCATGAATGTTTCCCTTACCCCGCAGCTTGAAAAATTCGTCGCCCAAAAAGTCAAGAGCGGCATGTATTCCTCCGCCAGCGAGGTGGTGCGCGAAAGCTTGCGCTTGCTGAATCAGCAAAGCATCGGCGAAAAAGAACAATTGGCGTCCTTGAAGAAGGACATCCAGCGCGGGCTGGATGACATCAAGGCCGGACGGGTTGCCCCGCTTGATATGAAGGCCATCATGGCCGAAGGACGCGCCCGCTTGGCCGCCAAAGGGGCGCGGTCATGAGCGAGATGATTCGCACCGACCAAGCCAAGGAAGACCTGCTTGAAATTTGGGATCGTATCGCCCAGGATTCTCCGACTGCGGCGGATCGTGTTTTGGCTGAAATAGACCGCGTGTGCGATATGGTGGCCAGCGAACCCGGCATCGGCCGGTCGCGCGAAGAACTTGCGCCCGATCTGCGCTCTTTCCCGGTGTGGCCCCATGTTATTTTCTATAAACGGCATGAAAAGGGTGCCATCTTGGTGCATGTGCTCCGCGGCAGTCGCGACCTCCCAAAATTCTTCCACTAACCCCCAATCCCCATGTCCCTCACCCCCTCCACCATGCTCCCCTTGGGCACCCCGTGCCCGGACTTCGACCTTTTCGACACGGTCAGCGGAAACCTGGTCTCGCGCCAGGACTTTTCGACCGAGCCGCTGCTGGTCATGTTCATCTGCAACCACTGCCCCTTCGTCAAGCATGTGGCACCGGAACTGGCGCGCATCGGGCGCGACTATGCCGGCCGCATCGGCATCGTGGCCGTCAGCAGCAACGACGCGTCGCAGTATCCCGCCGATGCGCCGGAATTGATGAAGGAAGAGGCGCAAAAGCAGGGTTATGCCTTTCCCTACCTGCACGATGAATCGCAGGAGACGGCGCAGAAGTTCACCGCCGCCTGCACCCCGGATTTCTTCCTGTTCGACCACTCGCACCTGCTCGCCTACCGTGGCCAATTGGACGATACCCGGCCGACGCGCGTGGCCTCCGGCGTGTACACCCACGAGAACACGCCGCATGGCAAAGACCTGCGGGCGGCGATCGAGGCGGTGATTTCCGGCAATCCGCCGCTGGGGGTGCAAAAACCCAGCATCGGCTGCAACATCAAGAGGAAGTAAAGTGGACGCGGCGGCCCGCCGCGTTTGAAGTCGGCTCAATCAAACACAACGCGCGTTCCATGATGGCGCGCGCGTTGTGTTCAAATGGGTTCACGCTGGACGCGTCCGGCGTCCGCGTCTGTTTCTTGCTTTGCATCCAACATCACATCCAAGGCCTTGTCCAGTTTCACATCGGTCAAATACTCGCCGCAGGCAATTTGCGCCCTGATGGTTTGCAGCCAGATTTCGCGCGATGAAAAATCGGTTGGGGTCAAGGAAAAACGACCGACGACGGGGGGCGCCTTGGGCGAAGCCAAGCGCGGCAGCAAACGGTCATCGTGGGCGAAATCAAGCATGGGTGTGTTTCAAGGAGGGGGCGGGAGTGGTCCGCTCGCGTTGCATCCTTGCACACGGGGCATATTCGTTTATCGGCCATCGGTCGGGCGGACTTGAACCCGGTTCATCCCATCCCAATTTATCGGACGCTTGGGGATGTGGGGCGGGTTGCTTTCAGGGCATTTCCGTCCCTTGGATGGCGGCCAAGGCCGCCAGCGCCTGGAGGTGCGGGCCGATTTCATGCACGCGAGCCATGCCAACTCCGGCCTTTGCCGCCCACAAGGTGGCGGCGATCGAGCCCCCCAGGCGGTCATCCGGTTCCGCTGCGCCACGGTGGGCCCTGACCGTCACCTCGGCGATCCAGCGCTTGCGGCTGGCACCGATCAAAATGGGGTAGCCGGTGGCGACGAATGCCGGCAGGGCTTTCATCAGGGCGAGGTTGTGGTCGAGGGTTTTGCCAAAGCCAAGGCCGGGGTCCAGCCAGATTTTTTTGCGGTTGATGCCGGCTTCTTCCGCCGCCGTCGCGCGGGCGAGCAAAAAGGCTTTGACTTCGGCCACCACATCGTCGTAGGCGGGGGCGTCCTGCATGGTGGACGAGGGGCCCTGCCGGTGCATCAGGCAGATGCGCGCATCGTGTTTGGCCGCCAAAGGCAGCAGGCCGGGGTCATCCAGCCCCGCGGACACATCATTGACCAGTCCGGCGCCGGCCTGCAGCGCGGCTTGGGCCACTTGGGCCCGGGTGGTGTCCACCGAGATGTCAACTTGGTTCAGGCCCGCGCCGTCCAAGGCGGCGCGCAGTCCTTCGATGACCGGCACCACCCGTCGGATTTGCTCTTCCGGCGCCACCGGCGCGGCGCCGGGCCGGGTGGATTCTCCGCCCACATCAATGCAATGGGCTCCTTGCCGGGCCAGCCGCAGTCCGTGGGCGACGGCGTCTTTCACCTTGGTCCAGCGGCCGCCGTCGGAAAAGGAGTCCGGGGTCACATTCAACACGGCCATCAAGTGGGGGAGGGGCATGGGAGGCATCGGGGGGGTTCCGTTCCTGGAAAGGTCATGTCCATGGCCGCCGTCGGCCGCCAAGGTGGCGATGTCAGCGGGGTGTGACGGCAACAGGCCATCGGGGGCTCCCAAGTGCGTCAACGATCCGTGGGCTCCATGGCGGCGCGCAGCCGCCGCAGGTTTTCCCGCATGATGTCCAGGTAGTCGCCCTCCAGGTCCGGTTGTTCGGCGGGGTTGAAGATCACGGTGTCGAGTCCCAATGTGTCCATGGCTTGCCGCGCCTCTTGGCAAGGCGCGCTTTCCCAGAGCATGAGTTTGACGCCGGGGTGGTCGGCTTTGGCCTTGGTGATTTCCGCCAGTTGCGCTTCGGTGGGCGGTTCGTCGGCTTCCAGGCCGAAGGAGGTCAGATTCCAGCCGTAGCGGCGGGCCAGGTAGACATACGAAGGATGCGAGGCGAACAGGGGTTCGGCGATGGGCAGGGCTTTGAATTGCGCATCCAAGCCCAGCAAATCATTTTCCAGCGCCTTGGCGTTGGCCGCGTACTCCGCCTTGTGCTCAGGGTCGTGGGCGATCATGCCATCGCGGATGGCGTTGGCCTGCGCGATGGCGTTGATGGGGTCGGGCCAAGTGTGGCCATTGACCCCGGTGTGGGTATGGGCGCCAGCCGGCCCGTGGCTGTGGGTGATGGCATTTTTGACTTCGATCCAGTCTTTCTTGAAGGCATCGGCACTGGCGATCACTTTGCTTTCCGGCAAGGTGGCGGTTTGCGGCCAGTGTTCAAAGTTGGCGCCGTTGAGCACGATGAGGTCGGCTTGCTGGTATTGCGAAATCTGCACCGCGGTGGGCTGCCAAAACGCCGCGTCGGCATCGGCCGGCAACGGGCAGACCACCGTCGCATGCGCCCCGCAGATGCGCGTGGCGAAATAGGTGGTGGGGTAGAAGGTGGTGCACACCGTGAGGCGGTGCGGGGCGGCCGGCGCGGAGGTTGCGCCTTGGTCGCCGCAGGCGGCGAGCAGGAGGGGCAGGAGCAGGGCGGCGAGGGGGCGGTGCAAGTTCATGGGGGAGTGAATGAGGGTTGTGGGTTCTGGGCGGGCCAAAGGCCCGCCGCTACCTTGGCCCAGGCTGAAGGCCTGGGTAGGCGGGAATGGGGGAAGCGGCCTGAAGGGCCGCGCTAGGGTTGAACGCAATCATAAATGGCCCAAAAACCAAAAAATGCGTTTGGTGAAGAGGCCAAGGTAGTCCCAAAGGAGGACCAAGAAATTTTTCATGTTCATCCTTTTTAGCGCGGCCCTTCAGGCCGCCGGGGTTTTCTGTCATTCCACCCAGCCCTGCGGGCTGGGCTAAGGTAGGTCGGCCCGTTGGGCCGAAGCAGGCGATCGGTCGTAGGTCGCGTTGATTTTGTGCGGCTTGGTTTTCTTTGGTTTGTTTTTTCTGGCTTGATGGTTTGGTTCGGCGGGCCAAAGGCCCGCTGCTATCTTAGCCCAGGCCAACGGCCTGGGAAATGGGCCCCTCAATCATTCCAGGGCTGGCGGGTCACGCGCGTAATCCCTTTGAAAAGGAACCCCGACCGTCAGGGAGGGGACGAGCAACCGCT
>CAZVNU010000116.1:3556-7148 GCA_964628335.1 uncultured Phycisphaeraceae bacterium | reverse complement strand
TCCTTTTGGCTGCTGCGCAGCCATTGGCAGACTAAAAGTCCGCCCTCCCAGCAATAGCATGCCAGCGTTCCCTCCCTGACGGTCGGGGTTCCTTGACCCGCCAGCCCTGTCCCCAGGGCTGGCGGGTGAAGTAATCGGCGAGGCCAAGGGAAGCCGATAGAACCATCAAGGGCCGTTTCGCCCCCAATGTCCGCCGGACGACATCCCCGATCGCCCCCTTTCAACGAAGCCCGGCATGGACGCCCACCCTTTCCCATTGAACTTGGTTGGCCTTGATGTCGCTTGTGCCCCGGCCCAGGAAAAGTCGCATTTGAATCCGACGGTTTGCGTGTTGCCGTGGGATGCGCGGTGAGGGGGATGGTTGGGTTGAATTTCGAGGGCATTCATCCATGCCGATCTACTTCCCCTTGGCCATCTGTGCCGCCTGCTTCAGTTCCGCCAATGACACTTTGCCCACCTGCAAGGTGGGGGTGCCTTGGATGTGGACCGGGGCGCGCAGGACAGTCCACACATAGCCGTCTTCCTTGGGCAGGATGCGGTCGTTGACCGCCAGCACGCACCAGCCTTCGCGCAGGATGCCCACACCGGCAGGGTGGTAGGCATAGGCGCGGGTGGCGTAGGGGCCGCCGGTGCCCAGGCGGGCCTGGTCGAGTTGCTTGAGGGTTTGCGGCAGATTTTTGGTGACGGCTTGGAAGGTCATCAGGTCTTCGGCCAAGGCTTCCATGTCGGGCGGGGCGCCGGTTTGCTGCCAAGGCACTTTCACCTCGGGCTTGCGAGCCTGCTCGCCTTCGGTCACGCAGGCGGGCAGGGGGCCAAGCAGGCAGAGGGCAAGGCCGGCGACCAGGCAGGCGGCGGGGCGGCGCATGGGCCGTGGGATGGAGTGAGAGGTGGGGTGGTTGCTCATGGGTGGTTTTCCTTGAACTTGTCGCTGGCTTCGTCGGTGCGTTTGGCGGATTCGACCAAGGTGGAGGGCAAGGGTTTGGAATCAGTGGCGGGGGGTGGCACCGTGATGGGGTCATTCACGGAGCCGGGCGCGATCGGCTCACCGACCTTGAGCCCCTGCAACTGGCGCAAATGGCGGTCCAGCACGCCGGGCTCCACCGCTTTGCTCAGGTGTTGCATTTCGCCGTGCAGTTGGCGGGTCATGCTGGCCAATTCTTCGGGGGTTTGGATCACCTGCGGGGTGAGGAACACCAAGAGTTCGGTCTGGGTCTTGGTGCGGGTGGTGCGTTTGAAGAGTTCGCCCACGTAGGGGATGTCGCCAAGCAGGGGGATCTTGCGCACGGTTTCGGTGAAGTCGTCGCGCACCAGGCCGCCGATGACCACCGTCTGCCCGCTGTTGACCGCCACCCGGGTGGTCATTTCGCGCTTGTTGATGATGGGGGAATCCACATCGGCCGCCACCGGAATGCCCTGGTCGGACAGGGCCGAGAGCACCTGGTTCACATCCAGCACCACGCGGCCCTCGCTGTTGATCTGCGGGGTGACTTTCAAGATGATGCCCACATCCTGGCGGTCGAAGGTGCTGGTGACATTGTTGTTCACATCCACCCGGGTGCCGGTGATGATCGGCACATTCTTGCTCACATTGACGGTGGCCTCGCGGTTGTCGGTGGTCAGGATGTAGGGCCGCGAGAGCACATCGAAGCGGGTGGCCGAAGCCAGGGCGCGCACGGTGGCGCGGAAATGGCTGTTGTCGAGCAGGAATCCGTTGAGACCCAGGCTGGAGTCGAACAGGTTGAAATTGCTGAAGGCGCGGGTTTCGGCGGCCGAGGTGGCCGGGTTGATGCCCTGCAATTCCACGCCCACATCCAGGCCTTTTTCGATGGTGACTTCGGCCACCAGCACGCGCACCAAGACCTGGCGCATGGGGCGGTCCAGCGAGGTCAGGATGCCGCGCAGGCGCTCGAAATTGCGCTCCTGGGTGAGGATCAACACGGCGTTGCCCAAGTCGTCGGAGACCACCCGCACCTGGCTGGTCAAATCCAGGCTGGAGTCGCCGCTTTGCGCCGCCGCAAAGGGGTTGCCCTGGGCGGTCTGGCGGTTTTGAACGCCGTTGCGCTGCGGCGCGGTGGCGCCGCCGGCCGAGCTGGTCGCGCCGGAAAACAAATCATTGAGCGACTTGGCCAGGTCGACCGCCTTGCCGTTGCGCACTGGGTAGACCAGCACGCCTTCGCGGGCGGTGGTGTCGACATCCAGTTGTTTGATGACCTCGGCGATCAGCACGAGCGAGCCGGGGGCGGCGCGCACCACCACCGAGTTGGTGCCGCTGTCGGCCGCCGCCGTCACCTGGTCGCCGCGCCCTTCACCTGCGGCTTCGCCATCACCCCCGCCACCCCCGCCACGGCCGCCGCGCCCGCCGCCGCCGCCGAACAAGTTGCGCACCGCATCCTGGGCGTTGCCGCCGCTCTTGCCGTAGATGGAGGTCAGCACCTGCGCCACCTTGTCGGCATTGGCGTGGGCCAGATGGAACACCTTCACCTGCTGGTCACCGCTGATGGCGCCATCGATGGCGTTGACAATCGCCGCGATGCGGCGCACATTGGCTTGGGTGTCGGTCAAAATCAGCGTGTTGCTGCTTTCGTTGGCCTCCAGGGTGGCGTAGGCGGTGTTGAGCAGGGGCTGCAGGTTGCGCGACAGATCCTTGACCCTGGCAAAGCGCACCGGGATCACCTGGGTCACCATGCGGTCGGTCTCGGGGATTTTGGCCGGGTCGGCGCCGGCGTGGACCTGCAAATTCTGCTGCTTGGCGTCGGCCAATTTCACCACCCGCAGGCTGCGCCCGCGCACCAGCACGGCGTAGCCCTGGTCGAACAACACCGAGTTGAGCGCATCAATCGCCTGCTCGGGCGAGAGCGCTTGCTTGGAAACCAAGGTGACGCTGGCGGTCAATTCCACCGGATTGATCAGCACATAGCCGGCTTCTTTGGACAGGTAGTCCAGGATGGTGCCCAGCTTGGCGTCGCGGAAATCCAAGGTGAGTCGGGGGGTGTTCGCCGGTTTGTCGGCGGCGGTGTCCGCTGCGGCCGTGGGCGTGGCAGGCAGGGGGGCCGCCGTTTGGGCCAGGACTTGCGGGGCCAAAGCCCAAAGCAAAATCAGCGTGGCGGGGGTCTTGGTGGTCATGAGGGGAATCCGGATGGGAAAAGAAAAATCAGTTGGAAGTGCGGTTGCGCTGCTGGCGCAGGCGGTTGAGGATGGCTTCGCGGTCGGCATCGCTGACGATGGGCGCCGGATTTGGAGTGGCGGCGGTGCCGATGGCGGGAACGGCGGAACTTGGTGCGCTTGATGAAACACTTGGCACGCGCGGCGATGGCGCAGCGCCTGCGGCAGCGGGCTCCTTGCCGGTCAAGGCCAAGCCGGGTTGAATCAGCCGTTCTTCGTTGCCATAGGTCATCCGCAAGCCGTCGGCATCCACCTGTTTGACCACGCCGTCGGCGATTGTGTCGCCGCCGTGCACGAGGTGGACGGAGCCATCGGCGGTGCGCACCACCACCGCTTCGCCCACGCCGTCGCGCGTGACCAGGCCGGCCAGCACCCATCCGGTGCCTGCGGTCGGCGGCGGTGGCGCGACGATGGGGGGGGGGCGGGTGGG
>CAZVNU010000116.1:0-3546 GCA_964628335.1 uncultured Phycisphaeraceae bacterium | reverse complement strand
GCTTTGACGGCGGCGCGCACCGGTTCGGCGGCTTTGCGGTCGGTCAAAAAGGGTTGGGCCTTGAGGATGTCGGCGTCCAGCGTGCCCGGCCGCTTGGCCGGCGCCCAGGCGGTGGTTTTGGGCGGCACGCTGATTTTTTCACGGGCCTCCATGGATGCGATGCGCAGGGACAATGTCAGGGCACCGTCCAATTGGTCTTTGCGTCCGTCGCGGGCGGCCACTTCATAACGCTCGACCCGCCAAGGCAGGGACGCTTGCTGGAGGGCCGCCAAAAAGTCCTGGGTTTGGGCCAATGAGCCGCGTCCGGAAAGGGTCAGGCGCAGCAAGTCATAGGCTTGGCCGGTGGTGGCGGGCACCCGCTGGCCGCCGCCCAGGCTTTCGATTTTGAAGCCGCTGCCGCGGGCCGCCGCATTGAGGGTGTTCTGCGCGCCAAAGCGGGCGGATTTTTCATCGTCAAGCAGGCCCGTCGCGTGGCGTGCGCGCCAATCGGCCAGAATGGTTTTGCGGTGGCTGATGAGGTCCTGCGCTGCCGTGATTTTTTCCTGGTTGGCTTGGGTTTCGGTTTGGGCCGCTTGATACCAGGCCAAGGCCGGCTCCAGCACCCAATGGTTGGCGGCAAAACCCAGCGCCAGGGTGGCGATGGCCGCGCTGAGTATTTTTTCACGCTGGTTCATGGTCGCCTCCTTTCTTGGGGGGATGGGGCGTGGCGGCAGGCCCGCAGCGCAAACTCAGTTCAAACAAAACTTCGCTGGATTCGGCGGACGGGCTTCTAAACGAGCGGATTTCGGCCTCGGCCACGCGCGGGTCCTGGCGCAAACGGCCAAGGAAGGCCAGCATTTGCGCCCGGTCGCCGGCGGCGCCCTCGACCACGGTGACTTCGCCGGTGTTTTGCCGCACCCGCACCAGGCGCATTTTTTCACTGGCGCCAAGCGGCGGCAAGGCGGTGGCCAACGCATGCAGGCAGGGGGCCAGGTCCACGCGGGATTCAAACCAAGGAGCCAGGGTTTTCAGGTCGCTGCGGTAGGCGGTCAGTTCGTCGGCTTCGGGCGTCAGTTCGGCCAGTTGGTTGCGCGAGGCGCTGCGTGCTTGCACGGCATCCCATGCCAATAGGCCCATGCCCAAAGCCGCCGCCAGCATGATGCCGGCCGCCAGCAATCCCAAGCGCACCGGCCGCCGGGCCAGCAGTGGTTCGGCGGCCAGCAACTGGGGGTGAAGAAAGTCGGGCTGCACCGCCGGGGGCGCCGCGCCGGGTGCGTTGTCATGGATGCCAAGACGCAGGCGCTCGCGTTTGAGTTGGCCGGCAAACGCAGGGTCGGCGGTGGCGCCCAAGGCGGCAATCCCCACCGCATGGCCGTTTTTCAATTGGATCAAACTGGCTTCGGCGGCCTGCCCCAAGGTCAGGGTCACCATCGCTCCTTGGGGAACCGGCTGCATCAGTTCCGCCACTCGCACCTGGCGTACGCTGATGTTTTTGGCTTGCGCCGCTTTGAGGATGGCTTCAAGCGCCGGCTTGGGCAGGGCCATCAGCAATGCATCGCACCCGTCCGCGCCGGGCGGGTGCAGCAGGGCATCGACCACCACCGGACCCAAGGGGGAAAACAAACGGTCGGCGCGCAGCCGGGCGGCGGCTTTGAGCGCGGGCAGGGGGGCGTTGGGCAGCGTTTCATGGCGCAAGGCCAGGAAACGGGCCGGCACCCGGACTTCGGCGCCGCGCCCGCTTGGCGTGCCAAGCAGGCTGTGGCCATCCCAAAGCAGGGGTGGCAAAGGCAAGGTGGGATTGGATCGGGTCATGGGGGCGATCAAAGGGGCGAAGGCAAGGGAATCAAAAGTGCAAGGCAATCAGCGGACCATCCAAAGAGGATCAAAGGCGCAATCAATCGGGCGGCGCGGCCAACAAGGTGAGCGGGTCGCTGCCGGCCGCGCGATGGCGCAATTGGTCGGGGGTGATCCAGGGCAGGGGCCAGCCCTGGGTTTGCGCCGGACGGATGACGCTCACGCGGGCCACGGTGTTGGACAGATCCAGGTCGGCCTGGAGTCTGGCATAGCCCGCGCCATCGTCGCGCACGGCCAGCACATCCAATTGGAATTGGTACGAGCCGCTGGTGATCAGCATGCCGACGGTGGCGCAATCGTCGCGCCCCAGCGCTTCGGCCAGCCATGCGGGGCTTGAAGGCGCGGTGAGCGGGCGGGCCACCACGATGATCTTGGCCAGGGTTTCACCCACGGTGGCGGCGAGCACTTCCTCGCGGCAGGCATAGGCGTCTATCAAACCCACGCGCCCTTCGGGTCCGGAGAGATAAGGCCAAAGCTTGGCGGTTTCGTCTTCGGTGAGTTCCAATGCGCTGATGAAGTCCAAACGGTTGGCAAAGGGGTGGATCTGGCGCGCCAAGCCGGCGGCGGCCAGCACGGCGGCGCCGCGCTCGGAGCCCAGGCGGTCGGTCAGCAGGTTGCGCATGTTGCGGCCGTTGTCGCGCACATCCACCTTGGGCGTGCCGTCGGGGGCCAGCGCCGGTTCGCGGGAATCCAGTGTCAGCAAATCCCGCAAGCCTGGCGTCAATTTGCCGTCGCCGTTGGTGTCTTCGCCGGCATCGAGCATGCCGTTTTGGTTGGCGTCTTCGCCAAAATACAAGGCGGCGGTGATGCCCTGCACCAGGCGCAATTCATCCAAGGATTCCAAGGCGGCGTTGCGCGGGGCATAGGGCACCGCCTCGCCGGCGTAGTCGTTGCGCTCGGCGCCGCCGTTTTCGTGGGTGTCGTCGTCTTCATCGCGCCAATCGACAATGGCGCCGGCCAAGGCCGGGGTCATGTTGGGCAGGGCGGCCAGTTGCTCAACCGTGGCGGTGTTGACATTCAACTTGCCCGCTTGCGAGATCACATTGAATCGCGCCTTGGCGCCCAGCGGGTCGCGGCCGATCAGCATCACCAAACAATCGCCCAGGCGCTCGCCTTCGGGTTGCACGGTGGCCAGTGCGGGCGGGCCGCCGATCTGGCGGGAAAGTCCCAGGTCATGCACGGCGGCGCGCAGGCAGCCAAGCGCCGCCTGTTCGCATTGGGCGCGGGCGCCGGCGCCCTTTTCGCCGCGCAGATGGTGAACCGCGCCCCGGCACAGGACCAATGTCACCCAAGACATGATGATGACCACCGACAGGGCCAGGATGTAGGCGAATCCGGACCGGCGTGCGTGCGGGTGTCTCATGGCGTGCCCCCCGTCAATTGGGTCGGATCCATGCCCGCTTGCGGCAGCGGCAACAGCAGCACGCGGCTGGGGCCGGCCGAGCCATCGGGTTGCAGGTAAGAAAACTGCAGACGCACCAACTGCGGTAGCACCGCGCCCAGGGTGTCGCTGTCGTAGTCGTCGCCAAACACCCCGCCGATGAGCGCCTGCACCTGGCATTCGGCCAAGCCTTCAAGCATCACTTCAGAGGTGGGGGTGGGGGCGATGTCGGCGGTGGCCAGCAAGTGGGTTTGGCAGTTGCGCACCCACGACAGGCCCTGCTTGGGATCCGTGTGGGTCATGGGCGCCCAGGTGATTTCCACCAGGCCGGC
>CAZVNU010000115.1:0-7158 GCA_964628335.1 uncultured Phycisphaeraceae bacterium | reverse complement strand
GCGGGTGGGGACACCCGCGCTCCAACAAGCCCGTGCGCTGTTGACCCGCCAGTCCCTGCATTCCACGGGGCGCCTGCGACGCCAAACCCCAACTTGCCCGCCCTTAGAATCCCGCCTTCTTCTTCCCCCCTTTTTTTCCGGAGACCCCCCATGGGACGCGCCTGGGCCAAACGCCTGACCAAAAAAACCAAGACCGACGCCAGCCGCTGCCGCGCTTGGAGCAAATGTTCGCGCGCCATCATGGTGGCGGCCAAGGGCGGCCCGGATCCCGACACCAACCTGGGGCTGCGGCTGGCCATTGACGAGGCCAAGATCCACAATGTGCCGCGCGACAACATCCAAAAGGCCATCGAGAAGGGCTCCGGTTCCAGCGCCGACGGCGCCGACTTCGAGGCTTTGGTGTACGAAGCCTATGCGCCCGGCGGCATCGCCCTGATCATCGAGGCCCTGACCAACAACCGCAACCGCACCGCGCCGGAATTGCGCACCATCCTCGACAAGAACGGCGGCTCGCTGGCCAACACCGGCTCGGTGGCCTTCCAGTTCGACCGCAGAGGTGAAATCCTGATCGAAGGCGGTTTGGTGGCCGAGGACAAGCTGATGGAAATCGCCCTGGAAGCCGGCGCCGACGACATCCAGGGCGACGACACCGACGGCTGGCAGGTGCTCACCGACGGCGCCAGTTTCTTGGCGGTCAAAACCGCGCTGGAAAAAGCCGGCATCGACATGGCCTCGGCCGGCATCGTGATGCACCCGCAAAACACCATCGAAGTGGCCGGCGAAGCCGCCGACCGGCTGTCCAAACTGATCGACCTGCTGGAAGAAAATGAAGATGTCCAAAAAGTCCACGGCAACCATGTGATGGTGTAGGACATCTCCCAAGGCCCGGCTTCCTACAATTCCCGCTTTCCCGACCCCCGCCCCCCCACCCTCCCCATGGCCAACAAACCCCTCATCGGCAACGCACTCATCGGTCAATCCGGCGGCCCCACCGCCGTCATCAACGCCTCGCTGGCGGGCATCCTTGAAGCCTGCCTCAAGGCCAAGCACATCAAGCATGTCTACGGCATGCGCTACGCCATCCAAGGCACGCTTGACGGCCACTTCCTGGAACTCTCCAAGCTCAACGCCGAAGAGCGCGCGCTGTTGGCGCAAACCCCCGGCTCGGCCCTGGGCTCCTCGCGCCTGAAGTTGAAGGACGAATTGCTGCCGCCCATCCTGGCCAACCTCAAGAAGTTCAACATCCGCTACCTGTTCATGATCGGCGGCAACGACTCGATGGACACCATCCGCCGCGTGGTCAACTACGCCAACGCGCAGGGTTACGAGATGGTCGGCGTGGGCTGCCCCAAGACGGTGGACAACGACCTCTACGGCACCGACCACACCCCCGGCTACGCCTCCGCCGCCCGCTTCGTGGCGCTCTCGCTCCAGCAGGGCGGCCGCCTGAACTCAGACATGCGGAAAGTGGACCAGTTCACCGTGCTTCAAACCGTCGGCCGCTCCAGCGGCTGGCTGCCGGCCGCCGGCGCCGCCGCCCGCACCAAGGCCGGCGACGCCCCGCACATCATTTTGATGCCCGAGCGCGCCTTTGACGAAGCGGCCTTCCTGGCCAAGGTCGAAGCCACCCACAAGAAACACGGCTTCGTCTCCATCGTCACCGGCGAAGGCGTGTGCCGTAAGGACGGCAGTCCCATTTCCGCCAGCCAGACCAAGGACAAGTTCGGCAACACCGAATTCGGCGCCATGGGCGGCACCAGCGCGGCGGTGGCCCTGCACAAGTTGATCGCCGACAAGTTCGGCTGGCGCGGCGAATTCCAGATCTTGGAATCCTTGCAGATGTGCGGCCAGGACCGCGCGGTGGAACTCGACCGCAAAGAAGCCGCTTTGTGCGGCGCCAAGGCGGTGGCCCAGGCCCTCACCGGCAAAGGTGGCGTGATGATCACCTTGCTGCGCAAAAAGGGCGCCAAGTACGCCCCCGATTTCGGCACCATTTCACTCGAAGAAGTGGCCAACATCGACCACGGCCACAGCCGCGAAAAGCCGGTGCCGGCAGCGTTTATCGCCAAAGACGGCATGGATGTGACCCCCGCCTTCATGAAATACATCCGTCCGCTGGTGGGCGACATGCCCAAGCATTTCGTGCTCGACGGCAAAAAAGCCAAGGCACCGAAATAAAAGGCCGACCGCCCTGTAATGCCATCCCCCGTGCCGGCGTCCAAGTTGGCCGGCCCTTCTCCCTTTTTGCGCATCCCATGAGCAAGCTCAAAACCATCGTCCTTTCAACCTCCATCCTGGCGGCGCTGGGTCTTTCGACCGGCGCGTTGATGTTGGCGTACATGAACCGGCCGGTGAAGGAATCCACCCATGAACTCAAGGGCCCCGACCTTGCCATGGTGGCCGGCGCCAAGCCCGACGGCGCCAAAGGCGACCGGGTGGTGGTGCTGACCTCGGCGGCCAAGGGCGGCAACGCGGCCTTTGATTGGGGCTGCGGCAAAACCGCCATCGGCGGCGCGCGCGGCGAGGAACACATCGGCCACTGGGACAAACTCTCCGGCGCGGTCGCCTACAACGCCAAAGCCGGCCAAGTGCTGGGGGTGGAGGTGGTGTTTGATGCCGCTTCGTTCCAGTCGGACAACGACACCCTGACCCACACGGTGCGCGACCAGCAATGGTTCGACACCGAGCACCATCCGGAGGCGAAATTCTCCGCCGCCACCTTCTTGCCAAAATCCGCCGAGACCGAAAAGGCCGTGGCCGATGGCAAACTCAAGGCGGTCAAGGATTGGACCCATCTGATCAAAGGTTCGTTCACCTTGAACGGCATCGCCCAGGAATTGTCCATCCCCGCCAAGATCACCTTCGGTGGAGAATCGGCGCGGATTGAAGCCGGCTTCTCCATCAGCCGGTCCGCCTTCAAGGTCGAGCAGCGCAAGGGCTTCAACCCGGCGGCCGCCATGTTCACCGTGGACGATGAAGTCAAACTCACGGTCCGCATCGTGGCCTCGCCGGACATCGCGACTTTGGTCGGGGAATTGGGCGCGCAACTGCAAGCCCAGCAAACCGAATTCCACAACCTGAAGGAAACCCAGGGCAAGGCCATCAAAGACCTGTCCAACGCCTTGATTTTGCTCGGCACCCAGATGGACGAGAAGTTGGAAAAACTGGAAAAAGCGGCCGCCAACGCCGCCGTCACCGCGCCCGCCCCGGCGGTGGATGTGTCCAAATTGCCGAAACGGTTCGAGGATGTGCTGGAACTGCCGCCGGCGGAAAAAGACTACGAAGTGGAGGAAGTCAAGGAAGGCAAGACCATCAAGGTCAAAAAACACCTCTCGTATGCCGGCATGAAGGAATCCTTCACCATGGTGCTGGTGCCCGGCGATCCAGCCAAGGGCATCGCCCCTTTCTACATGGGCGAAACCGAAGTCTGCTGGGATCTGTTCCACCCCTGGTCGCATTGGTACGATGTCACCATCCTTGAGGCGAAAGTTGAACTGGACCAAAAACTGCGCCCCTCCAACGCCGACTCCTACGGCGACACCAGCCACAACGACAAGCGCTACGGCCGCTTCCCCGCCCTTGGCATGACCCGCTTGAATGCCGAAGCGTTCTGCACCATGCTGTCGCAAAAAACCGGCCGCAAGTACCGCCTGCCCACCGAAGCCGAATGGGACTTGGCCTATGCCTTGGGCGGCGGCGACCCGGCCAACAAACTGGACCATGCCGTGTGCGCGGAAAACGCCGAGCAAACCCCCGAATCTTTCGACCCCTGCCCTTCGCCGGTCAAAAGCAAAAAGCCCAACACCCTGGGCCTCCATGACATGCTGGGCAATGTGGCCGAATGGGTCAAAACCCCCGGTGCGGCCGACGCCGACGGCAAAAACACCTTTGTGCGCGGCGGCGACTTCAAAACGCCGGCGGCGGAGTTGACCGGCGCCCGCCGCGAAGAATCCTTCAACGCCCGCCTGCAAGAAGGCAGCTGGAACCAGAACTACCCCAATGAACCGGTCAGCAAATGGTGGTTCCTGGACCACTACCAGGTCGGCTTCCGCCTGGTCTGCGAACCCGTCAATATCCCGGCCGCCAAATAACCCTCCCCCGCAAAAACCCGCGCGCCCAAGCGCGGGTTTTTGTCCCTTCACCCGGGAACCGCCCATGTCCACCAAGCCCCCCTTCTCCACCGCATTGTGCTTGGCTGGCGCTTTGGCCTTGGCCACCGCCGCCCGCGCCGACCGCGTGGCCCTGCCTTCGGATGGTTCGCAAGCCGAGAACTATCCGCTGTCGCTGACCCAATTGGGCGACTGGCGCGCCGTGACCGGCACACCCACCGCCGCCTTGGGCAAGAGCGCCGGATTGCGATCCGGCTCGGCGCTGGCCCTGCCGCCCGGCACCGTGGTCGAAACCGTGATCGCCGTCCCGCCACTGCCGCCCCACGAAGCGCGCTTCACCCACCGCTTGGGCGTGATCGCGCTCGACCTCTCCGGCAAGCAGGGCGATGGCCAGGGCGCCTGCACGCTGGAGGTTTTCGACGAAGCCGGCGCATTGCTCGGGCAGGCGCAAGTCGTCACCACCGAACCGCAAGTGGGCGGCGCCGGCTGGTCGAGCGACAGCGAAGATGGCTCCGAGCCGTTGGGTGCCGCGCTGGACGGCAAACTGGATTCGCTCTGGCACAGCAACTGGCACACCCCCACCGCCTTGCCGCATTATCTGCAATGGAGCGCCGGCCAAGCCACCACCATCACCGGCTTTGTCTACACCCCACGCCACAATTGGCGCACCGGCATGGTCAAGGATTGGGAGTTGCAAGCCAGCGATGACGGCGGCACCTGGCGCACGCTCGCCACCGGCACCTTTGACTACCCCGGCCGTGCACTGACAGCCCAAACCGTCAAACTGAAGCAACCCGCCACCGCGCATGCCTTCCGCTTCGTGGCCAAGAGCGAGGCCACCGGCGACAAGCACCACGCCAGCGCCGCCGAGTTCCGCTTTGTCGGCGCCGATGGCGCGCCGCTGCCGGTCGCCGTGCCGGGCAACCACATTCCGGCCCGCCATGCCCGCGCCTGGGTTTGCCTCACGCCGGAATTGACCGCCGCGATCACGCCGCCCTGCCTTGACCAACCCCGTGAAAGCGCCCCGCCGCCCAAAGCGCCGGCGGATGCCAAAAAATTGCGCCTGCGCGTGAGCTCCACCGGCCCTGCCACCGCCGTGGTCGCCGGGGTGTCGTTCACCCGGCCCCCGGCCAAGGTGGACCGGGGCATGGAGGCCAAACCCAATTCCTACGGCCCCTTTGGCCCGGATTATTTCGCCTCCGGCATGACCGGCTTGCAAGGCTTGCTCAACCACGGCGAAACCGGCCTGTCGCTGCTGGAACCGTTCCCCGATTCTCCCGCCGCCAAAGCCGGCCTGCAAAACGGCGACTATCTGGTGGCCGTCGGCGGCGTGCCGCTGAACCCGAATTTCGGCCACCAGCGGATGGGCTGGCTGGAGGACGGGCACCAGGCCGCCATCGGCCGTGCGGTGGTGGATGCGCTGCGCGCCGATGCCAAGCAACCGCGCGCACTCCCGCTCACCGTGCTGCGCGCCGGCAAGCCGGTCGAGGTGGCGCTGCAATTGCCGGCGTCCGTCCCGCTATGGCAGGCTGCCGCCGCGCCATCACCCGATGTGATGGGCTGGCAAGGCCCGGCCCTTGGCGACCCGCTGTGGGATGCGATGGAACAGGACATGGTCGCTTTCATCGAAAAAAACCAGCGCCCCGACGGCTCCTTTGGCGGCGGCGGCAACAATTACATCCAAACCAGTTGGGCCGGCCTGGCCCTGCTGCAAACCGGCGACCCCCGTCACGCCGAGCGCATCGCCCGCTGCGCCGATTTTTGCTTGAAGCAGCCCGACCTGATGAACCAATGGTTTTGGAAAGTCGGCTACAACGGCATCTTCCTGGCCGAGTATTACCTGGCCACCGGCGACGAGCGGGTGCGGCCGTGGATTGAAAACGCCTTGGCCTGGCTACCGCTTGGCACCCATGTGGGCAGCCGCGGTCCCGGCATCTTGGCGCCCGGCCACGGCCCCGAAGGCCTGCCCTACGACAACAAGGGGCTGATCGCCCCGGCCCTGCACGCGCTGCTGTTTGAAGCCCTGGCCAAGCACGCCGGCATGCGCGCGCCGACGCGCGACTTCCACGGCCAGATTTGGAATTACCTCGATTATTCCTACGCCGACCCCGCGCGCGGCGGCGACGGCACGGTGGACTATTCCCCCCAACACCGCAAGCCGTCGGCCACCGAAGGTTTCTCGGAGTGCTGGGCCCGCACCGGCCTGTTCAACGCCGCGGAAATGCTGCGCGGCCCGTGGCCCAAGGGCGCGGTGGCGGGCAAAACCATGAACGCCCACTCGCACCTGATGTACGGCTCGCACGCCTACGGCATGCCCGGCGGCGCCTGGGGCGTGGCGACCCTGGCCGGCTACGCCCCCACGGAGCATGAGGCAGTGGTGCGCCGCCATGCATGGGATTGGATCTGTGCCTGGCAGCCCGGTTACGGCCTGCGTGTTTCAATCCCGCACATGGGCCAACCCTACATGGGCTGGGAAGACCTCAACAACCCGGCCTGGCTGATGGCCCTTGGCGCGCGCCGCCATGTGCTGCACCTGTGTGGCGGGCAAAAGCGCAACTGGTTGGATTTGTCGAAAGTGCCGGCGCGGGCGGGAGAGTTGCGCTTCAACATCACGGCGGAAGGCAAGACGGTGCTGGAATGCTGGCCGACGGGGGCGCCGGTCCTGTACACGCGTGATGGCCAAGCGCCCGCGCTGGCCAACTGGGTGGGCAGCCCCCGCCATGCGCCGACCGATGCGCCCCAAAACACCGATCTTGACCGGGGTGGCGTGATTCTGGCCCAAGCCAGCGAACGCCTCACCGGCAAACCCATCGGCGACCCCAAGTGGCTCACCCTCCCCGAATCCAAGCGCCACTGGAAAGTCCTGGCCGCCACCGGCTGGGCCGACCCGGCCGAAGCCTTGGCGCGTGCGGCCCTGGCGATTGACGGCAAGGTCGGCACCCAATGGATGACCAACGCCGGCGACAAGCCGCAGCCCTTCCCCCACCAGCTGGTGATCGACACCGGCCGCCTCCACCAACTCACACTCCGCAGCCGGAACGCCACGATC
>CAZVNU010000114.1:5858-7165 GCA_964628335.1 uncultured Phycisphaeraceae bacterium | reverse complement strand
GCCCTTGATCATGTCGGCCAGCGACTTGAGCGGACGGTTGGAGGAACCCAACACCGGGCGGCGGCAACGGCCGTTGTCGAACAGGGCGTCCACCGACTGCTGCAGCATGCGCTTTTCGTTGCGCACGATGACTTCGGGGGCGTTCAAATCCATCAGCTTGCGCAGACGGTTGTTGCGGTTGATGATGCGGCGGTACAGGTCGTTCAAGTCGCTGGTGGCGAAGTTGCCCGAATCCAATTGCACCAAGGGGCGCAGATCGGGCGGGATGACCGGCACGGTTTCCAAAATCATCCAGGCCGGATCATTGGTGCTGGCGCGCAGCTGCTCGATGATTTTGAGGCGCTTGGAGAGGTCCTTGACCTTCTGCTTGCTCTTGGTGGCTTCAAGGTCGGCGCGGATGCCGTCGGCGATCTTGGCCAAGTCCAAGGCGGCCACCAATTCCTTGACGGATTCGGCGCCCATGCCGGACTTGAAGTTGGTGCCGTACTCGTTGAGCGCCTCGCGGTGCTCGTCTTCGGTGAGCACCTGCTGCTTTTTGAGCGGGGTGTCCATCGGGTCGGTGATGACATAGTCTTGGAAGTAGATGACCTTCTCGATGTCGCTGGCCTTCATGCCAAGCAGGTTGGCCAGGTGGCTGGGAACGGCCTTGAAGAACCAGATGTGGGCGCACGGCGCGGCCAGGTTGATGTGGCCCATGCGTTTGCGGCGCACGCGGCTGTGGGTGATGCGCACGCCGCAGCGGTCGCAGATGATGCCTTTGAACTTGGTGCCTTTGTACTTGCCGCAGGCGCATTCGAAGTCCTTTTGAGGGCCGAAGATGCGCTCGCAGAACAGGCCGTCCTTTTCGGGGCGGTAGGTGCGGTAGTTGATGGTCTCGGGCTTTTTCACTTCGCCAAACGACCACGAGCGGATGTCGCTGGGGCTGGCAAGGGTGATCTTCACCGAGGAGTAGTCATTGATGCGCTCGAAAGTGTCGTTGGCGTTCGATTCGTAGTTCATGATGGGAAAGCCCAAACAGGGCGTTTTTTGAGGGATGAAAGCGGACCTAAGAAAAATCCAAACAGAAGGACGGGGTGCTCTTTTCACAGCGGCAAGGCCGCGGCGGGCTTAGAGCAGGGACACGCCTTCAGAATCCGACTTCTCGAGCGACACGTTGAGGGCCAGGCCCTTGATCTCGTTGCACAGCACATCGAAGGCGACCGGCATGCCGGCTTCCAGGGTGTTGGTGCCCTTGACCATGGACTCGTAGATCTTGGTGCGGCCTTCCACATCGTCGGACTTGACGGTGAGGAGTTCCTGCAGGATGT
>CAZVNU010000114.1:3740-5848 GCA_964628335.1 uncultured Phycisphaeraceae bacterium | reverse complement strand
CCTTGCCGCCCAGCGGCTGCTGGGTGATGAGCGAGTACGGGCCGGTGGCACGGGCATGGATCTTGTCGTCCACCAAATGGTGCAGTTTCATGATGTACATGAAGCCCACGGTGGTCTTCTGATCGAAAGGCTCGCCGGTGCGGCCGTCGAACAATTGCACCTTGCCACCGGGGGGCATCTTGGTCAGCAGTTCGCGGTCGCCATGGGCGCCCTTGGTTTCCTTCATGCGGCGGGTCACATAATCGTTGGCTTCGGCCACGGTCTTGTGGATTTCATCCTCGGTCGCGCCGTCGAACACGGGGGTCACGGCCTGGAAGCCCAGGACCTGGCAGGCCCACCCAAGGTGAACTTCCAAGATCTGGCCGACATTCATGCGCGAAGGCACGCCCAGCGGATTGAGCAACACATCGACCGGAGTGCCGTCTTCCAGGAAGGGCATGTCCTCCTGCGCGACCACGCGGGCGATGACGCCCTTGTTGCCGTGGCGGCCGGCCATCTTGTCACCCACCGACAGGGGACGCTTGGTGGCGATGTAGACCTTCACCATTTCGAGCACGCCGGGGGGCAGTTCGTCGCCGCGCTTCATGTGGTCGAGGCGGCGGTTCTTTTCCTTCTTGATGGCTTCGATGCGCGGCCAGAACTGGCCGTGCAGCTTGACGGCGTCGTCCTTGACATCCTTGCTGCCCTTGACCCAGTTGAGGGTGAAGTCGGCAATCTGCTCAAGCACGATTTCGGCCATGTCGGACTGGCCGACCTTCTGGCGGGTGGACGGATCCACCAGCGCGGAGCCGGTGAGTTCGTTCAAGGCCTCGACGAACTGCTTGAACAGTTCGATGGTCTTGCGGTCCATCTCCGCTTCGTAGGTGCGCATGTCCTGCTGGATCTGCGTCTTTTGGTCGTCGGTCAAGTGCATGCGGCGGCTGAAGCGCTTGGCACCGATCACCACGCCCTCGGTGCCGGCTGGCACGGTGAGGGATTCGTTCTTGACGTCTTCGCCGGCGCGGCCGAAGATGGCGTGCAGCAGCTTTTCTTCGGGCGAGAGTTCGCTCTTGCTCTTGGGGCTGACCTTGCCGACCAGGATGTCGCCTGGCTTGACGCGGGCGCCGATGCGGATCACGCCGTTTTCGTCAAGTTGCGAGAGTTGCTTCTCGGAAACATTCGGGATGTCGGGCGTGAATTCTTCGCGGCCCAGCTTGGTTTCGCGGATTTCAACATCGAAGGCTTCGATGTGGATGGATGTATACACGTCCTCGCGCACCAGGCGCTCGGAGATGACGATCGCATCTTCGAAGTTGTAGCCGTCGAAGGTGTTGAAAGCCACCATCACATTCTTGCCAAGGGCCAACTGCCCCTGCAAGGTGGCGGCGCCATCGGCGATGATCTGGCCAGCCTGGACCTTTTGGCCAAGCGAAATGATCGGCTTCTGGTTGAGACAGGTCTTTTCGTTGAGGCCCTTGAATTTGCGCAGCACATACTCGTCCGCGTTGTCCACCACGATGCGCATGGCATCGACATAGGTGACCACGCCGGTGCGCTTGGCGCGCACGACCATGCCGGAGTACTTGGGAATTTCGCGCTCAAGACCGGTGGCCACGCACGGCGGATCGGCGATGATCAGCGGCACGCCCTGGCGCTGCATGTTCGAGCCCATCAGCGCGCGGTTCGCATCGTCGTGCTCAAGGAAGGGGATCAGCGCGGCGGACACGCCGACGATCTGCTTGGGGCTGATGTCGATGTAGTCCAAACGCTCATGCGACACCTGCTGCAGTTCGCCCTGCACGCGGGCCAGCACATGGCCTTCGCGCAAGGTGCCGTCAAGGTTGAGGGCGTCGGTCGGGCCAAGGGTCAGTTTCATTTCCTCGTCGGCGCGGAAATAAGACGGCTTGGTGCCGATCTTGCCGTCGGTCACCTTGCGGTAAGGGGTCTGCAGGAAGCCGTACTCGTCAATCTTGGAGTACAAGCCCAGGGTGCAGATCAGGCCGATGTTGGCGCCTTCCGGCGTTTCAATCGGACACACGCGGCCATAGTGGCTGATGTGCACGTCGCGGACTTCAAAGCCGGCGCGCTTGCGGTTCAACCCGCCCGGCCCCAGGGCCGACAGGCGGCGC
>CAZVNU010000114.1:1702-3730 GCA_964628335.1 uncultured Phycisphaeraceae bacterium | reverse complement strand
TGGTCGACCACCTGCGAGAGCTCACCTCGACCGAAGAAGTTTTCAATGGCGCCGCTGATGCTCTTGGGGTTGATCAGATCGGAGATCTTGGTCACTTCCTGCGGATCGCGGGTGCTCATCTTTTCCTGCACCGTGCGGCGGAACTTGAGGAAGCCCTTGCGGATTTCTTCCACCGCCAGCTCGTCGAGCGTGCGCAGGCGGCGGTTGCCCAAGTGGTCGATGTCGTCGAGCACGGCGTCACCGCGACCGGCGCGCAGGTCAAGCATGTAGCGGATGACGGCGATGAAATCCTCGCCACGCACATGCATGACGGTTTCGGCGACGGCGGCGTACAGCGCGTCCTTTTCGAATTTGCGGTTGATGCGGAAACGCCCCACCTTGCCGAGACGATAACGATCGATGTCGTAGAACTTTTCGGCGAACAGCTGGCGGGCCTTTTTCACGTCCGGCGGATTGCCGGGGCGCAGACGGGCATACAGGGCCAGCAAGGCGGCCTCGTGCTCGGTGACCTGCACGGAATCAGGGATTTGCACCTGCTTTTCGTCCAGGATGGTTTGCAGCAAGAGCAGGTCGGGGGTGCCAGCAACCACTTCCACCAACTTGATGGCGGAGGCGATGATGGTTTCGAGTTTGTCACCGATGCGCTGGCCAAGGCCCACCAGTTCTTCGCCGGTGGTGGTGTCCACGATGGGCGCCACGGCGATGTGGTCGGCGCGCAAGGCGGTGGTCTTGACTTTTTCGGTCTGGAAGAACAGGCGGATCAGGCCCTGGGTGGTGCCGGTTTCGGCATCGTCGGCCGCCAGCGGCATGACCACCACCGACTTGACCTTGGCGTCGCGCACGCGCTTGACGCCGTCTTCACCGAGCTTGGTGCCGGCCTTGACCAGCACCGAACCGGTGGCCGGATCGAGCACGGGCTCGACCGTCCAGTGGTCGGGCAGCACCTTGTCGCTCTTCATGTCCACGGTGGCCAACGCGCGCAGGAAGGTGGTGGCGGGGATTTTGTTGGATTGGTCGATGCGCATGTGCAGCACATCGCGCTTGGAAACTTCCAGCTCGATCCACGAGCCGCGCTCGGGGATGATGCGCGCCGAGTGCAGCGGGCGGTCGCCCTCATAGCCGGGCACCGAGAAGTCAACGCCCGGCGAACGGTGCAACTGCGACACGATCACGCGCTCGGCGCCGTTGATGATGTATTCGCCGCCGCCCATCATGACCGGCATGTCGCCCAAGTAGATGTCTTCTTCCATCACCTGCTGCGAATCCTTGCGGGTCAAACGCACGCCCACGCGGAAGGGCATGCCGAAGGTGAGACGCAGTTCGCGGCACTCGTCCGGCGTGTAGCGCGGCTCTTCGAGCTTGTAGGAGCGGTATTCCAGGCGGCTGGAGCCGTCGTAGGAATCAACCGGGAACACTTCGCGCAAAAGCGACTCAAGGCCGCTGGTGGGGTCGCGTTCTTCAGTCGTCTTGGACAACTGCAAAAACCGCTCGTAAGCGGCGGTTTGAACGTCAACCAGATGAGAAATGGGGAGGGCGTCTCCGCGCTTGGAGAAGTTGCGCACGGTCTTGGGCTGCATCGAAATCCTCTGGAATTGGGCCAACTAGAGAAATTCGGCGGGTTATACGGCGCAAAGGTTTATCAAAACCTGCACCTGCGGCCCGCCAAGGGGGACCCAGCATGATATCCGTTATTAAGATTTTCGGCAAATACGGAGAGTATTAGGGTTGACAAGCAAGTAATCCACACTCTGCGCCGCTCCCTGACTCGGGGCTATAATCCCCCGGATTTTTTGCGCCCAAATGTCTCACTTCGCCCTCTGACTTCAACTTAAGCCAATCCATGCCCAAGCGTAACGACATCAAGACCATCCTCATCATCGGTGCCGGCCCCATTGTCATCGGTCAGGGATGTGAATTTGACTATTCGGGCACCCAGGCCTGCAAGGCACTCAAAGAAGAGGGCTACAACGTGGTGTTGGTGAATTCCAACCCGGCCACCATCATGACCGATCCGGAATTTTCAGATCG
>CAZVNU010000114.1:1222-1692 GCA_964628335.1 uncultured Phycisphaeraceae bacterium | reverse complement strand
GGGAATTTAATCAAAACTGAAATCGTTCGCGATGGAAAAGCCGGCAAGGATCTTGTACTAACAACAGATATTGAATTCCAGCAAGAAGTGGAAAAAATCATTCAAAAAGAACTCAACGGGCCGTTCAAGATTGACGCCCTGCTGCCGACCTTGGGCGGCCAAACTGCGCTCAACTGCTCGTGCAACCTTGAAAAGTCCGGTGTACTGAAAAAATACGGCGTGGAAATGATCGGCGCCAGCGTGGAGGCCATCGAAAAGGGTGAAGACCGCAAAATCTTCAAGGCTTTGATGGAATCCATCGGCCTCAAATGCCCCGAGGCCGGTACCGCCAGTTCGATGGAAGAAGCCTACAAAGTGCTTGAGCGCACCGGGCTGCCGGCCATCATCCGCCCGGCCTTCACTTTGGGCGGCACCGGCGGCGGCGTCGCCTACAACATGGAGGAATTCGAGGACACCATCAAGCGCGGGCT
>CAZVNU010000114.1:0-1212 GCA_964628335.1 uncultured Phycisphaeraceae bacterium | reverse complement strand
GACTCGATCACCGTGGCGCCGGCGCAAACGCTGACCGACAAGGAATACCAGCGCATGCGCGACGCCTCGCTGGCGATTCTGCGCGCGGTGGGCGTGACCACCGGCGGCTCCAACTGCCAGTTCGGCCTCAACCCCAACAACGGTGAAATGGTGGTCATCGAGATGAATCCGCGCGTGTCGCGCTCGTCGGCGCTGGCCTCCAAGGCCACCGGCTTCCCGATCGCCAAGATCGCCGCCAAACTGGCCGTCGGCTACACCCTGGCCGAACTGCCCAACGACATCACCGGCCGCACCAAGGCCTGCTTTGAACCCTCGATCGACTATGTGGTCACCAAAATCCCGCGCTGGACTTTTGAGAAATTCCCCGAAGCGGATGAAACTCTGACCACCCAAATGAAGTCGGTGGGCGAGGCGATGAGCATCGGCCGCACCTTCAAGGAATCGTGGCAAAAGGGCATCCGCTCGATGGAGCTCAAGCGCTTCGGCTTCGGTCTGGATGCCAACGACACCTATCTCAAAGCCAAACAAGGCAAGCAGAACCCCGATGGCTCGGCGGTGGTCTGGCCGATCCCCGAAGACAAGTTGCGCCGCAAGCTGACGGTGCCTTCGCAGGGGCGCATCCATTACATCCGCTACGCCTTCAAAATGGGCTGGTCGGTGGAGCAGGTGTTCGACACCACCAAGGTGGATCCGTGGTTCTTGGACCAACTCAAGCAACTGGTCAACTTTGAAGACAAGTTGGAAGCGGTCAAAACCTTGGACATGGTTCCCAAGGAACTTCTGTGGGAAGCCAAGCAACTGGGCTATTCCGACGCCCAGCTGGCCTGCCTGTGGTTGGGGGCCATCAACACCAAAAACATCATGGCCGTGCGCAACAGGCGCAAGTCGTTTGCCATTGATCCGGTCTACAAACTGGTGGACACCTGCGCCGCCGAGTTTGAGGCGCGCACCCCCTACTACTACTCCACCTATGAAGCGCCGATCAAGACGCTCAAAGACGGCAAGACCACCCTTGCCAGCGAAGACGAAGTGCGCGTGTCGGCCAAAAAGAAAGTCATCATCCTGGGCGGCGGCCCCAACCGCATCGGGCAGGGCATCGAATTCGACTACTGCTGCGTGCAGGCCGCCTTCGCCGCCCGCGAATTGGGCTTTGAAGCGGTGATGGTCAACTCGAATCCCGAAACGGTTTCGACCGACTACGACACCTCCGAC
>CAZVNU010000113.1:0-7195 GCA_964628335.1 uncultured Phycisphaeraceae bacterium | reverse complement strand
CTCCCACCTGGGCTGACGGTCGGGGTTCCTTTTCAAAGGGATGACGCGCGTGACCGGCCAGCCCTGGTTTATCGCACGAACAATGCCCGCCATCCCCTACAATCCCCGGCAGTGAGCCTCTCCAACGATCAGAGCGCCGGATTCCTTGCCAAGTTGCCAGCCATCCTGGACAACCTGCCTATCGTCACGCGCGTCACAAGCTACTGGCACACCAATCCTTGGGGGCTGATCGCCGAATGGTCGGTGATCTGGCTTGGCACCTACATCATCTTGCACTTTTTGCGCGGCGCCCGCGGCGGCCGTGCGGTCAAATTGATCGTCACCCCCCTGGCGCTGGGTGCACTGTTTTTCTCTTTGGCCAGCGGCGGCGAAGACGGCAAGCTCCAGGAAGGCATCTCGCGCCTGAGCCTGCTTTACAACAACTTTTTGATCATTGTCGGCCTGGTGCTGCTGGTGGCCTTCCAACCCGAATTGCGGCGCAGCATTGTGCGCTTGGGCGAAATGCGCTTCCTGCACCTGGGGCGCGGGGCGCGCAACCGCCTGCTGGACGAAATCGCCGCCGCCGCCGAGTACCTGGGCAAAAACCGCATCGGCGCCATCATCGCCATCGAGCACGTCATCAGCATGGCGCCCTACCTTGAATCCGGCACGCCGCTGGATGCGGCGGTTTCCAAAGAACTGCTTTCCACCGTGTTTTGGCCGGGCTCCATGCTGCACGACCTGGGGCTGGTCATTCGCGGCGAACGGGTGGCCGCCGCCGGCGTGCAATTCCCCCTGGCCGATGCCGACTTGCTGCCACAGGAACTCGGCTCGCGCCATCGCGCCGCCCTTGGCCTGTCGCAGGAAGTGGATGCCCTGGTCATCGTGGTCTCCGAGGAAACCGGGCACCTTTCGCTGGCCCACAAGGGCCAGTTCAAACTGAACCTGACGCCTGCGGAATTGCGCGGCCTGCTGGAACAGGCCTTGCCCGCCCCCTTGCTCTTTGGGTTTGGCAAAAAGAGCCGCCCGGCCCCCCGCCCTGCCGCGGCCCCTGCCGCCGCGCCCAAAGCTTCCCCTGCAATCTCCGCCGCCGTTTGGGAGGATGCCCGCTGATGCTGCTCACCCTTTTCCGCCGCCTGCTGGATGCCGTCTCCACCATTTTGCTGGTGACCGCCATCGCCGCCACGGTCTGGCTGTTCGCCGAACAGCAGAATGTCCACAACCAGCCCCCGCTGACGGTCGAACTGACCTATGGCACGCCGGAAGAACGGAAGAATTTCTTGATCGGCCACGCCGCGGCACCGGCCAAAATCACCATGACCTTCCAGTGCAACAACAGCCAGATCGACCAGGTCAGGAAGAAGTTCCAAAGCAACGGACCCTATTCCATTCCGCTGGGCCTGGCCTCCAGACTGGCTGACAAATCCGCCCAGGTTTCATTCGAGATCAACCTCAAGGAAAAAATCCAGCAGGCGATGGCCGCCGAGCATTGGGCGGTGAGCAACCTCAAGGTGGAACCCGACCAGTCGGTGGCCCTCAATGGCGAGAAGGTGGAAGAGATCACTCTGCCGGTGCGACTGAGCCACAACACCCTGGTTTTTGTCGAGCCGCCCAAACCCAGCGTCAATGAAATCACCCTGCAAGTGCCGGTTTCCATGGCGAAAATCTGGCGCAACACACCTGAAACCCCCGTTGACACCCTCACCAAAGCGAAGTTGAACCTTGACAAACTGGCACTGGGCGACATCAAACCCGGGAAAGAAATCACCCGTTTGGTGCCGATTGAAATACCCGCGATCACCGGCTACCTTGAGTCGAACGCATGTCTACCGGAACACAAGGCCTACCTCAAACGCCTGATCACCACGCCCCCCACGGTGGCGGTGACCATGAAGTTGGATGGAAATTCAACGGAAGAAGAATTCAAACTTGACGCCCTGCCGGTGATCATCGTGCCCTTCCCGGGTTCCGACAACAAATGGGCGTTTGAATTCGCCGACCAGAACGACAAATACCTCCATGACCTGCACCTGACCGCCCCGCCGGAACTGGGCGATCGCATCCAAAAGAACATGAAGGATGAAACCGCCACCAAATTGGTGTGGGTGGTGGCTCGCATCCCCAAACCTCCGACTGACAACAACAAGTCGATGCTGCTTGAAGTGGAGGTCATCCTTCCCGCCGGCGTCGACCTGGCGCCGGGCACCCTGCTCAAGAAGATCGAAGTGCGCGCCATCCGCCGCAACAGCCCGTGAGCATGACTTCCGCCGCCCGCCCGCATGAAACTCCCGTGCGCGCCGTCCTGTTTGATTTGGGCGGCGTCTGGTTGCGCCTGCGCCCATGGGAGCAGGCCTGCGCCGCGGCCGGCATCCACGGCTTGGAGGCGGAGCGTTTGCGGCCGATGGACGACCACCCCGAAGTGGCGGACCTGCATCTTGAATTCGAATGCGGCCGGCTGAGCACCGATGCCTTCATGCAACAAACCGGCGCCATCCTGGGTGCCACGCCAGCCGCCGTCTCCGCTGTGTTTCGCGCCCGCATCGAAGGACCTTTCCCCGGCACCCACACCCTGCTTGACCGGCTCGACGCCGCCAACATCACCACCGGCTGCCTTTCCAACACCAACGCGCTGCACTGGGCCCTGATGCTGGGCGTGTTTGGCGACCAGGCCGGCCCGCGCATTCCGCTTGAGCGCCTGCACCACCGCTTCGCCTCGCAAAACATCGGGGCGGCCAAGCCGCAAGCCGGCATCTACCGCCACGCCGAACAGGCGCTGGGTCTGCCCGGGGCGCGGATCGCCTTTTTCGACGACCGCGCCGACAACCTGGCCGCTGCGCAGGCGCGCGGCTGGCAGGCCCACCTCATCGACCCGGATGCCGTGCAACCGCCCGCCGCGCAAATCACCGCCCACCTGACCCGCATGGGAGTTTTCCATGAATGAACGCCCTTTGAAAAACGAACATGTGTCGGGCAAGCGCTTCGTCCTGATCATCGGCATCATCTTCGTGGTGATGGCCATCGGTCTGGGCGTGGGCATCCGCGCGTTTGTGCATCGCATCGACGCCGGCAAACCGCCGGCCATCGCCCTGCGCTGGCAAGACCGCGACCTGTGGCCGATGTCGGCCATGCGGCCCTTTGAACTCGAATACAGCCGCATGGTGCAGGCCGAAACCGGCAAACGCTATCGCAAGGCCGAGTTTTCACTGGCCCAAGACCCGGCGGAAGAACAGCGCATCGAAACCGCCCTGCTCACCTGCGCCGCCCTGGCCCGCGACCGGGAGCACTTTGCCGATGCCGCCACCCGCATCCTGCTTGAGGCGCAACGGGTGGCCATTCCCGACCAGTTCTATCCGCCCTATTTGCTGGCCGCTTGGCATGCCCTGCACGACCAGCCCGCCGAAGCCGATCGGTGGATGGCCAAGGCCGTTGCACTGGCGCCGGCCATGCTGATGGAAGACGATCACGCCCCCAATCAATCCACGCCGTCGCTGGCCATCGCCTTTGACCGCCTTCAAAGCGCCGCCAAAAAAAATCCGTCCTTCTGGGAGCGCGCCGCCCACCACACCAAAGATCAAACGCTGGACGCCAACCTGGTTTTGGTCTATCCCACGCCCATGGCCGACGCCAAAGGCCGGGTCTGGCTGCCGGTCTTCCGCGACATGTACCGCTGGGCACCGCCGGCCTTGGCCCGCCCGCACCCCGACGCCAACTGGTTCTCCATGTCTGACGGTGTGCGGGTCGGCCACCTCAACGCCGCCGGCTCGCAAATTCCGCCCAGGCCTTGAATTTATCCAATGCAGTTTTCAACATGTCCGACAGCCTGTGGGCGCCATTTGACATTCCCACTGGAATCCCGATGATTTCCAGTCTTACTTCGGTTTCACTTCCTCACTTTTCCCTGGAGAAAAACGCAATGGGTATCAAGGTCGCCATCAATGGTTTCGGTCGCATCGGTCGTCTCGTGTTCCGCGCTCTGTGCGAGCAGAACATCCCCGGCATCGAAGTGGTCGCCGTGGGCGACATCGTTCCCGCCGACAACTTGGCTTACTTGCTCAAGTACGACTCCACCCAGGGCAAGTTCAACGGCACCGTTTCCAGCAAGAAGTCCTCGCCCGACAAGGCCGAAGACGATGTGCTGGTGGTCAACGGCAAGGAAATCCATGTGGTTTCGGCCCGCACCCCGGCCGAATTGCCCTGGAAGCAATTCGGCATCGATTATGTGATCGAATCCACCGGCCTGTTCACCGAAGCCGAAAAGGCCAAGGGCCACATCACCGCCGGCGCCAAGAAGGTCATCATCTCGGCCCCGGCCAAGGGTGAAGACGCCACCATCGTCATGGGCGTGAACCATGAAATCTACGACAGCGCCAAGCACTTCGTCGTGTCCAACGCTTCCTGCACCACCAACTGCTTGGCGCCGTTGGTCCATGTGCTGCTCAAGGAAGGCTTCGGCGTCGCCGAAGGCCTGATGACCACCATCCACGCCTACACCGCGACCCAGAAGACCGTGGACGGCCCGTCCAAGAAGGACTGGAAGGGTGGCCGCACCGCCGCTCAGAACATCATCCCCTCGGCCACCGGCGCCGCCAAGGCCGTCGCCCTGGTCTGCCCGGAAGTCAAGGGCAAACTCACCGGCATGGCCCTGCGCGTGCCGGTGCCGACCGTCTCGGTGGTCGACCTGACCGTCAAGACCACCAAGGCCACCAGCCTTGAAGAAATCAAGGCCGCCATCCAAAAGGCCAGCGAAACCTACATGCGCGGCATCTTGGGCACCACCTCCGACGAAGTGGTTTCCACCGACTTCATCCACGACGCCCGTTCGTCCATTTTCGACGCCGGCTCCTCGATCGAACTCAACGCCAACTTCTTCAAGGTGGTCAGCTGGTACGACAACGAGTGGGGCTACTCCAACCGCGTGATCGACCTGTTGACCTTCATGGCCAAGAAGGACGGCGCACTGACCGGTGGCTGCGGCTCCGGCTGCGGCTGCAAGAAATAAGCGGAAAACCGATTCAAAAAAGCAAAACCCCGGACGCAAGTCCGGGGTTTTTGTTTGGGGTCAAGGGTTTCAAGCCCGCTTCACGTGGCGCATGTTTTTTTAACAAATAAGGGAGTACGCATGTCATCCTCCGGCACGCATCGGAAGGAGGACGGAAGCATGCGCCAAACACCACACCAGTCCAAGTCTTCCCTTGCCCGCTATCATTAAGCTATGTCATTGCTGTCCCCCCTGCAAAACAAGCTCATCCTCGATGCGCTGCGCCCCCTTGGCGCAAGCACTGTTTATGGATTTGGGTCGCGTTTCAACGGGCGCGCCAACAAAGACAGCGACCTTGACCTGGCCTTCTGGTCCACTGAAAAAAATACGCCCTTCGCCCTGTTTGAATTAGCCGGCAAATTGGCCGAAAAACTGCATGTCGACCATGTGGACCTGATCGACCTTTCCCGCGCCTCCACGGTGATGGCGGCGGAAGTCATCCGCACGGGAACCCTCCTGCTGGAAAAATCACCGATCGACAGGGCCAAGTACGAAGGCCGGGCATTGGCTGATTACGCGCGCCTCAATGAAGAGCGGCGCCTCATCCTTCATCAACTTGGAGCCCTGTGATGGACGATGTCCTGCTCAACAAAGCCGCCACCATCCGCCGTTGCCTGGCCCGCATCCATGAGGAATATCAGGGGAACGCGGGAAATCTGGCCAACCAAACCAAGCAGGATGCCATTGTCCTGAACCTGCAACGCGCCTGCGAGGCGGCCATTGATTTGGCCATGCATGAAATCGCCCTGCGGAAGCTTGGCGTCCCGCAAACCAGCAAGGACGCCTTCACCCTCTTGGAGAAAGCGCACCTCATCACGCCAACGGTGTCCAAGAACATGAAGTCCATGGTGGGTTTCCGCAATATCGCAGTGCATGACTACCAAACCATTCAGGAAGAAATTCTGACGGCGATTCTGACGCGGCATCTGGGTGACTTTGACATGTTTCTGGCTGCGCTCCATGCCTGACCCCATGCCCCTCCCCACCCCAAAAGCGCAGCCCCTGCCCCGCGACCCGCGCGCGGATGCACTTGCGCCGACGGCGATGGTTGAAGGCCAAAAAATTCCCCTTTGCGTCCTGATCCCGGTCAAGAACGAAGAACAAAACCTGCCCCGTTGCTTGGCCACCCTGCAATTTGCGGCGCAAATCGTGGTGGTGGACAGCAGTTCGACCGACCTGACCGTGCCCATCGCCCAAGCCCATGGCGCCGAGGTTTTCCGCTTTGATTACGACCGCACTGCCGGTTGGCCAAAAAAGAAAAACTGGGCCCTGGAAAACATCCCTTGGCGGCATGACTGGGTACTGGTGGTGGATGCCGACGAAGTGGTGACGCCGGAATTGGCCGCGGAAATCACCGCCGTCATCAACGGCCAAGCCCAATCCCAAAGCGCCGTGGAAGCCGGCAGTGGCGAGGCTTATTGGGTTGGCCGGCGCTTCCGCTTCATGGGCCGCTGGATCAAGGGCTGCGGCTACTGGCCGTCGTGGAATATCCGCCTGTTCAAGCACGCCGTCGGCCGCTACGAACGCATCGGCCTCTTGGGCGACACCTGCACTGGCGACAACGAGGTGCATGAGCATGTGGTGCTGGCGCAAGGTCAAGCGGGCTACTTGCGCAACGCCTTTGATCACTTCGCCTACCCTGATGTGGCCACCTTCATCGAAAAACACAACCGCTATTCCACTTGGGAGGCGCATGCCCAGTTGGCCGGCGTGCGCGGAGAGGTCAAGGCCTCGCCCTTTGGCCAGGGCGTGGTGTCAAAACGGCGCTTTTTGCGCCAGATTTCCCTTTGTTTGCCTTTCCGCCCCACGCTGCGCTTCTTCTACTCCTATGTGTTTGAGCGCGGCTTTTTGGATGGCTACGAAGGCTTCATCCTGTGCCGGTTGCTGGCGTGGTATGAATTGGCCTCGATTGCCAAGGCGCGCGAAATCACCGGGAGCGCCGAGCACCCGCTCGGCACCCGCGAAGAACTTCCCAAAAATGCCGCGCTGGTGCTCGGCGCTCCCGGAGCCCCGACCCTCGCCCCCGAAAAAAGCCCCTGGACCCTCGGCGAAAAAATCCGCCGCGCCCTGTGGATGCTCATCGGCCAGCCGCTGTTCAGCCTGACTTTCCACAACTGGTACGGCCTGCGCACCAAAGGCCTGGGCTGCCGCCTGAATTCGCGCATCGTCGGTGGCGAT
>CAZVNU010000112.1:2926-7234 GCA_964628335.1 uncultured Phycisphaeraceae bacterium | reverse complement strand
TCGCGGTGCGCGGGGAGTCGTGCCTCCCCGCAGAAAGCGGCGTCATGCCGCCGCATTCCTAAAAAAGCAGGGCTGGCGGGACGCCCGCGTAATCCCTCTGAAAAAAGTAGTAGACGCGGCGGCTCGCCGCGTGGGATGAGAGGTTTTTGAAGCGATGCGCGCCGGTGTTTCGGTGCGCGTGGGTTTGATTGGGGTTGGAGCGGACGCGACGGGCCGTCGCGTCTACTTTTGGGCGCCAACCCTGACGGTCGGGGTTCCTTGACCCGCCAGCCCTGGTCACGGATTTTTTCCTTGGAAGTAAAGCGGTGATTGACTACACTTCCGCGCATGAAAATCCCCACTTCCTCGGTCAGCGTCACGGTTTTGCCAAGTTCAGCCCCCGCATCCCCGGCAGCGTCCGTGGAGCCCCTGCGCCTGCACATCGGCGGTGAGCAAGTGAAAGAGGGTTGGAAAATCGTCAATGTCCAGCAGATGGAGCGGGCCTGCAAGCCCGATTTCATCGGCAACGCCAATGATTTGAGCGCGTTCGCCGACGGCAGCGTGGATGAGATTTACGGTTCGCACATCTACGAGCATTTGGATTACAACAACGAGTTGTCCCAGGCGTTGTCCGAAGCTTTCCGCGTGCTCAAGCCAGGCGGGGTGTTCATGGCCGGGGTGCCCGACCTGGAGACCCTGGCTTGGCTGCTGCTGAGCTCGCACCTGGATACGGCCAAAAAATTCCATGTGATGCGCATGATATTCGGCGGGCATATCGACAAGCATGATTACCACTATGTGGGGTTGACCGCCGATATCTTTGGTTCCATTTTGCATACGGCGGGCTTCCGGGAAATCCGTCGCGTGCAATCGTTTGGCCTGTTCAGCGATACCACGGAATTGCGGTTTGAGGGCATCCCCATCAGCTTGAACATGGTGGCGGTCAAGCCATTGGCTTGAGTGGGCCGCCAGTTGGGTCGTTTTCCGAATTTCCCTTTTTCTCCGCCCATGTCCTCTCCCGATCAACTCTTCGCCCAAGGCATCGCCCACCATCAGCGGCGCGAGTACGACCAAGCGGCCAAGGTTTGCCGCCAACTGCTCAAGAAATATCCACGGGAAGCCGGGGTGTTGAATCTGATGGGGTTGGTGGCATTGGGGCAGAAGCACCACAAAGAGGCGGAGCAGTGGGTCCGCAAAGCCATTGCGGTCAATTCAGAGGTCCCGGATTTTCATGCCAACTTGGGCGAGGTGCTGCGCAACCAGTGCAAATTGCCGGAGGCCATCGCGCTGCTTGAAAAGGCGTCGGTGCGCTGGCCTGATTCGGCGGAGGTCTGGCACAATTTGGGGTATGCCTACTTGAATGCGGGCTATGCCGCCAAGGCCATTGCGGCCGCGGAGCGCAGCCTGGCCCTGCGTTCCCGCATCGAGGGCTTTTATGTGCTGGGCACGGCCATGTGCCGGCTCAAGCGGTATGCGGAGGCGGAGCGGGTCGCCCGCCAGGGGCTCATGCATGACCCCTTGCGGGCCGAGTTGTTGAGCCTGCTTGCGGATACCCTCTACAACACCCGCCGCTACGCCCAAGCCTACGATATTTACGCCTCCGCCAGCCGGCAGGACCCCTCCTTGTCCACGCCGTATGCCATGCGCGGGGCGATCTGCCAGAAGCAGGGGGAAGGGGCCAAGGCGCAGGATTTTTACCGCCAAGCCATGGTGGCGGATCCCAAGGATTATGCGTGGGCCAGTTCCTATCTGCTCAACATGCTGTATCAGGAAGACGCGTCGCCAGATGAAGTGTTTGCCGAGCATCGCCTGTTTGGGAAAAACCACGGCGAGCGCCAGCAGGTGTTGACCCATCTGCCGCGCCGGCCGGGAGCGCGCATCCGGGTGGGCTATGTGTCGGCCGACTTCCGCGACCATGCGGTGGCGCATTTCATCGAAGGCATTTTGCGCAACCACGACCGCAGTGCCTTTGAAATTTTTTGCTACTGCGATGTGGAGGCCCCGGATGCGGTCACGGCCCGATTCGCCGCCTGCGTCGAGCATTGGGTGCCGGTCACCATGCTGTATTGCGGCCAGCTGGCGCAGCGGATCCAGCGTGACAACATCGACATTTTGGTGGATTTGGGCGGGCATACGGCCGGCGGGAAAAGGCTGAAAACATTTGCGGATCGGCCGGCTCGGGTTCAGATGACGGCCATCGGTTATCCCGCGACCACCGGGTTGCCGGCCATGGACTACCGGTTGGTGGATGCCATCACGGATCCGCCGGGGGTGGCGGAGCAGTGGCACACCGAAAAGTTGGCCCGCCTGCCCGGTTGTTTTTTGACCTATGCGCCGTCGCCCGAGGCGCCGCCCGTCCAGGCCTCATCGTTGGATGGGGTGCGGGGGGTGACTTTCGGCTCGTTCAACAACATCGCCAAGATCAATGCGCAGTGGGTGGGTTGGGTGGCACAAATTTTGGCGGCGGTGCCAGGGTCGCGCTGCGTGCTCAAGTCGGCCTTTGTCGCCGATGGCGACGGTTCGGCCAGTCGCTTTCAAGCATTGTTTGCCGAGCATCAAATTGCGCCGGATCGTATCGCGATATTGCCTTCAGACAATCTGACGGCAGACCATTTGGCCCGCTACCATGAGATAGACATTGCCTTGGACACCTTCCCCTACAACGGAACCACCACCACCTGCGAGGCCCTGTGGATGGGGGTGCCGGTGGTGACCTTGGCCGGGCAGGCGCATGTGTCGCGGGTGGGCGCCAGTTTGCTCAGCAGCGTGGGATTGCCGGATTGGGTGGCGCACACGCCGGATGAGTTCGTGCGCAAGGCGGTGGCGTTGGCGCAGGATGCGGTCCGTTTGCGTGCATTGCGTCCGCAAATGCGCGAACGGATGGCGCCGCTGACCGATGGGGCGGCGTATACCCAGCGGCTGGAGGCCCTTTACCAAGGCATGTTGGCGCACGCCGCCGCGAAGATGTGAAAATGCGGGGTTTCCCCCGCGAGGTTTCCCCAAAGCGGGCATTCGTTGACCACCCTTTCCCGACCCCATGCGTGATGATCCCCTTCCCCCCAGTTTTTCCTCCGGGTTGTCGTCTTTCCAGGGCGGCGACAAGGCCAAGGCGGAACGGATTTTCCGCGACATCTTCCATTGGCATCCCGAAGCGGACGCCCGCGCCGACCATTTGATGGGGATGCTTGAGGCCAAGGCCGGCAACCGCGACGCGGCCATCCGTTGGTGGCGTCGGGCGGCGGCGCGGGGCGGCGGGTTGCCCGAGTCGCAGGTGATGCTGGCCAGGGTGCTGGAGGAATCGGGGGAATCGGCGCAGGCCGTCGCCGTGTGCGAGCAGGGGGTGGCGCGTTTCCCGTCTTCCGGCATCCTGTGGTTCACGGCGGCGGGATGCTTGGCGCGGGTCCTGCGCATCGAGGAGGCCGCCGAAGCGGCCCACCGCAGCGTGCAACTGGATCCCACGCCCGACAGGCTGTTGTTGCTGGGCGAGTTGTTCCAGGCGCTCAGCCGTTTCGAGGAATCCAGGGTCGTGTTGGAGGAGGTCCGCAAGCAGTGTCCCGGGGATGCCAAGGCCGCCCATCTGCTGGGCGTGGCTTTGCGCGAAACGAAACGGCCGCTGGAGGCCATGACCGTGGACGAGACAGCCATCCAACTGGCGCCCTTGGCCGGCGGCCTGCACTATGAGTTGGCCAAACTGCTGTTGGTGGACATGGGGCGCCCCAAGGAGGCCATCGCAGCCATGGAACAGGCCCTGATCTGCAACCCGGGGGATGCGCGGTGCCATAGCCACCTGTTGCTGGCGCAGCATTACCAAGGGGCGGTGGATCCGGTCAAAATGCGCGCCCTGCATGAAGCGTGGGCCCGTCGGCACGGCCAATTTCCATGGCTGTGCCAAGGCCGGACCCCAAGCCCGGCCGGGCGCAAAATCCGGGTTGGCTATGTTTCCGCCGATCTTTATGGGAACCATCCGGTCGTGTCTTTTTTCGAAAGCATCATCCGGCATCATGACCGGGCGCAGTTTGAGATCTTCGTCTACTCCGATGCCAACAAGCCCAATGCCACCACCGACCGCCTGTTGGCCATGGCGGACAGGGCCAGGACCACTTGGACGCTGGATGATGCCCAGCTGGCGGATCAAATCCATCGCGATCAAGTGGACATTCTGGTGGATCTTGGCGCCCATGCCGGCCGCCGGCTCGGCGTGTTCGCACGCAAGCCCGCGCCGGTTCAGGCAACTTACCTTGGTTACCCCGACACGACCGGTTTGCCCGAAATAGGCACCACGGCCACCGACTGGATCGGCCGGGCTTCCAAGAGGGGCGAGCGGTACTC
>CAZVNU010000112.1:0-2916 GCA_964628335.1 uncultured Phycisphaeraceae bacterium | reverse complement strand
GCCCGCCATGGATTATCGCTTGGTGGATGCCATCACCGATCCGGTGGGTGAATCCGATGCGTGGAACACCGAAACCCTGGCCCGGCTGCCCGGCTGCTTTTTGACTTACCGCCCGCCAACGCACGCGCCGGGGGTGGGTGCGCCGCCTTTTGAGGCGAATGGTGTTGTGACCTTCGTCAGTTTCAATATGTTTGCCAAAGTCACGCCCGAATGGGCGGCCGATGTCGCCGCCATTCTGGCCCGGGTTCCAGGCTCGCGGTTATTGCTCAAATCCGCCGGGTTCTTGGATGCCGATGAAGTGCGGTCCCGCTTGGAGCGGTTGTTCGCGCCGTTGGGCGTTGATGCGGGCCGAATTCTGTTTCAGTTGGAGGAGCAAGACAATCTCAAGCACCTGTCCCATTATGCCCGCGGGGACATCGCGCTGGACACCTTCCCCTACCACGGGACCACCACCACCTGCGAAGCCCTGTGGATGGGGGTGCCGGTGGTGACCTTGGCCGGGCGAACCCATGTGTCGCGGGTGGGCGCCAGCGTGTTGTCGTGCGTTGGGCTGCCTGAATTGGTCGCCCATACCCCCGGGGAGTTCGTTGACATTGCGGTGGCTTTGGCGGCTGACTTGCCCCGGCTGCGCCAATTGCGGTTGAATTTGCGGGATCGCATGGGGCCGCTGACCGAGGGCACGGCATTCACCCGCGGACTGGAACAGGCCTATCAGGGCATGATGGTTGCCGCTGGGCGCGCAGGGGGCCCACCCCCGGCATGATCCACTTTGGCCCGCACCCCCCCCTTGTTTTCAGGTACTTCCCATGATTCCCACCGCAGATTCCTTGCCCACTTTCACTGCCGGCTTTCGCTTTTTCCGGCAGGGGGAGGCAGACGGCGCCCGGGATGTTTTCATTCAAGCGTTGCATTGGCATCCTTCGGCACCCGCCCGCACGGCATTCCTTGAGGGCTTGCTGCATCTGCAGCGCGGCCTGTTGCCCCAAGCTGAACAGGCGCTGGGGCGGGCGTTGGCCCTGGATCCGGCCATGCCGGATGCCGCCGTGGCCCTGGCCAAGGCGGTGGCGGCCCAGGGGCGCATGGCCGAGGCGGTGGACCGGTTGTACGCCGCCGTCCGCCAGTTCCCATCCGCCGGTGTGGCCTGGTTCACCTTGGGGTGCCTGTTGCGCGACCTGAATCGGCCGGTGGAGGCGGTGGAGGCGTTTCATCGCGCCGTGCTGCTGGAGCCTTCCGCCCCAAGGTTGCAGTGGCTGGGCAAAACACTGACCCTGCTAGGGCATCATGCTGATGCCGTCTTGGTATTGGAGGAGGCCTGCCGACTGTCGCCCCTTGATGCGGCGTTGCAGGCAGACCTGGGGGAGACCTTGCTTGGCGGGGAGAAGATTTTTGAAGCCAAGGCTGCCTGCGAGCGGGCGATTGCGCTCAACCCTGATTTGGCCATCGCCCATGCCCGTTTGGGGTTGATCCACGCGCGCAATTTCGGGGAGACGGAACGGGCGGTCGCCCTGTTCCGGCGCTCGCTGGTTCTCAACCCCGATGATGAGACGGTGCGCAGCCGCCTGCTGTTGACTTTGAATTACGGCGGATTGCCGCCGGAAGAACTGTTTGCCCAGCACCGGGCCTGGGAGGCGCAGCATGGCCGCCTGCCGCAAGCGCGGTCGCCCCGCCGGCCGCTGGCGGGGCGCAAACTGCGGGTGGGCTATGTGTCGGCGGATTTCAAGACCCATCCGGTGGCGGATTTCTGGGAGGCCATTGCCCGCCACCACGACCGTTCCAAGGTGGAGGTGTTCTGCTACGCGGATGTGGGGGTGCCGGACGACCGGACGCGGCGGTTGCAGGCTCTGGCGGACCGTTGGCAATCCATCGCCGGCATGCCGGACGACCAGGCTGCCCGCATGATTGATGCGGATGGGGTGGATGTGCTGGTGGATTTGGGCGGCCATGCCGGTGGGCGCTTGAAACTGTTCACCCTCAAGCCTGCCCCGGTGCAGGTGACCTATCTTGGCTATCCCAACACCACCGGTCTGTCCGCCATGGATTACCGTTTGGTGGATGCCATCACCGATCCGGCCGGCATGACGGAGCGCTTCCACAGCGAGCAATTGGTCCGGCTGCCGGGGTGCTTTTTATGTTATGCACCACCCGCTTGCGCCCCGGCCGTGGGGCCGTTGCCCTGTGAAAAAGCGGGCTTCGTCACCTTCGCCAGTTTCAACCAATACGCCAAACTCAACGACGCGTGGTTCGCCCGCGCCGCCGCCATTTTGCGGCAGGTTCCGCAATCCAAGTTGATGCTCAAGGCCGGCGGTTTTTTTGACGGGACCGAAGCCAAACGGCGGGTCGAGGCGCACTTCGCCGTGCATGGCATCGGTCCGGAGCGTCTGCGGGTGTTGGAGCGCGAAGCCACGCTGGCCGATCATCTCGCACGCTACCACGAGGCCGACATCGCATTGGACGCCTTCTCCTACAACGGCACCACCACCACCTGCGAAGCCTTGTGGATGGGCGTGCCGGTGGTGTCGCTGGCCGGCCAAACCCATGTGTCGCGGGTGGGTGTGAGTTTGCTGACGGCGGTGGGATTGGGGGATTTGGCGGCGCAAACCCCGGGGGAATTCGTGGACCAAGCGGTGGCATTGGCCAATGATCGGCTGCGGCTGCGCGCCATGCGCGGGGAACTGCGCCAGCGGATGGCCCCGTTGCTGGATGGCGCGACTTTCACCCGCAAGCTGGAAAGCGCCTATCGTGACATGGTTTGCAAGATCGACGCCCAAAAGTAGACGCGGCGGCCCGCCGCGTCCGCTGAAACCCGAACCCAACCCACGCGCACCGCAACACCGGCGCGCATCGCCTCAAAGACCTCTCATCCCAGGGCTGGCGGGTCAAGGAACCCCGACCGTCAGGGAGGGGACGCTGGCACGC
>CAZVNU010000111.1:0-7242 GCA_964628335.1 uncultured Phycisphaeraceae bacterium | reverse complement strand
TGCCGACAGGCGTCCGGTGGGCGGCAGCGAGCCGCCCGCCGGAGTTGCGGGTGGGGACACCCGCAACTCCAACAAGCCCGTGCGCCGTTGACCCGCCAGCCCTGCCCCGCCCGGGCGGCTTTCGTCTTTTTCGCATGCTTCCTGTAATTTTCACGCCGATCCGGCATCCTGTCGCCTGTCTCCTGTCTCCCGTCTCCCGTCTCCGCCATGTTGGACCTCCGCGAACTCCTTCCACCTCCCCCATGCGCCACACCACCCTCCGCCTGTTGTCCGCCGCTTTGCCCGCCCTTGTTTGCGCCGCCGCCCGGGCGGACGAGGCCCCGATCGTGCACGGCGTCACCTATTCGCATGAGGATGTCGGCTACGCCAACTACCCGCATGTGCTGCGGACCGAGAACCGGATGGAGAACATCGGCCGGGCCATCCGCTTTTGCGACCAGACGGCCCAGTGGCCGGATGCCGCCCGCTTCCGCTACGACCAGGAGACCGCCGAGCCGCTGCCCCTGTTCCTTTCGCATTGCACGAAAGAGCAGCGCGAGAGCCTGGTGAAACACATGAAGGAGGGCCGCATCGCGGTGGCCGCCACCCACACCACCGTGCTGGCCGACCGCCTGAACCCCGAATCCGGAGCCCGCCTGTTCTACCTTTCCGGCCGCCACCTGCCCGACATGCTCGGTGTGCCGGCGGGCAGGACCGCGATGCTCAACGATGTCATCGGCGTGCCGTGGAGCCTGCCGATCTACTGCGAGGCGGCGTCGGTGCCTTGGCTGTTCCACGGCCACAACCATTGCGGGCGCTGCGACGAATTGGAGGGCGCGCCCCTGGTGCGCTGGACCGGCGCGGGCGGCACGGGGTCGGTCATGGTCCACAGTGCCCGTTACGACGCCTTGCACGGGGCCAACCCGGCGCAAGTGATCAATCGGGTGGCCGGCAAAGCGGCGGCGCGCGCGATCGGCGGCGCGCCGCCGATCATCCTGTATGGATGGGATTTTTCCCTCCCCGACATGCGCCTGGTCGCGGGGATCAAGGACTGGAACGCCAAGAATCCGGCCGGCCGGCGGATCCGTTCCTCTGTGTTCGACGACTTCTTCAAGGATCTGGTCGCCACCACGCCGCCGGAAAAGGTGCCGACCGCCACCAAGACCGGCCCCTGCCAATGGATGGACCAGCCGATCACCGATCCGTCGTCGTTCGGCCGCGCACGGAAAGCCGCCGAGCGCCTTCCGGCAGCCGAGAAATGGGGCGCCTTCTCACTGGCCGCGACGGGGCACGGGACCCCGCATTGGTTCAAGATCACCTGTGGCTGGCATGCGCTGCTGTCGAACTACGAGCACACCGTGGGTGCCGCCTGCTGGCGTTGCAAGGACGAGGAAGGCTTCCGCCACTATGAGACCGAGTTGGAGGAGCACCGCGAGGAAAGCGAAATGGCCGCCGCTTGCGCCGACCAGGCGCTGGATGGCGCGCTGGAGGAGTTGATGGCGCACATCGCCTGGCCGCAGGGCGAGGGCAGGGAGCTGGCGGTGTTCAACCCGCTGGGGCACGCCCGCGGCGGCGTGGTGAAAGTGGTGATGGGTGGCGGAGAAGACTTGGTTTTCGAAGCCGTGGACGATGCCAGCGGCAACAAGACACCTTGTCAATGGGTGGCACCCGGGGTCTTGGCCTTCATCGCGCCGGAAGTGCCGGCGTTGGGCTATCGCACCTTCCGCCTGGTCGGCCCAGGGGGTTCCGCCAAGCCGGAACGGGCGCCCGCCGCTTCCGAAAACACCGTCGAGAACGCCTTCTACCGCATCACCCTCAACCCGGCCACCGGCGCCATCGCCAGCCTGTTCGACAAGGAACTGGGCCGGGAACTGGTGAGGCAAGACGCACCGCAGGGCTTCGGCCAATACCTGTCGCACCGCATCGAATCGACCCACACGCCGGATTGGCTGGTCAGCCCGGCGCCCAGCGCGGCGCGCATCCGCGTCGAGCGCGGCCCGGTGTGCGACATCGTGCGCGTGCGCGCCAAGGCCGACGGCGTCGCCTGGCTGGAGGAGACCTTCACCCTGTGGCATGGCGAAAAGCGCGTGGACTTCGCGCTGAACATGGACAAAAATCCGTCCGGCCGTTCGTTGATGGACTATTACGCCAACACCCTGCGCGGCAAGGAGGCGATCTTCGCCTGCATGCCGTTCGACATCCCCGATTTCAAGGCCGTGTACCAGACCGGAGGCGGCGGCGTGGCCGAGCCGATCCGCGACCAGTTCAACGGCACCGGCACCGCCTTCCATGCCGTGCAGCATTTCGCCGACCTGTCGAACAAGGACTTCGGCGTGACGGTCAGCCCCGTGGATTGCGCCGTGGTCGAATTCGGCCCCCCGCGCGCCGACGCCGTGTCGCGCACGATGCCCGGCAGCGAAAGGAACTTCGAGAAGAAGATGGTGGCGCCGACGGAATCCTCGATGCACCTGTACTTGCTCAACAACATGTTCTCGACCAACATCCGCGTGGATCAGCGCGGCCCGCAGGCCTTTCATTGGGCGCTGCGCAGCCACAAGGGGGATTGGCAGGCCGGCGGCGCGGCGGCTTTCGGCGAGGGGGTGAACCAGCCCCTGGAGGCGCGCTTGCTGCGGCCCAAGGGAACCGCTTGGGCGGGCGGGGCCAAGTTGCCTTCCGGAACCCACTCCTTCGCCTCGGTGGATGCGCCGAATGTCTCGGTCGCCACCGTCAAGCCCGCCGAATGGAACGGCAGCGGCTACATCGTCCGCCTGGTCGAGACCGAAGGGCGCGCGGTGACCGCGAAATTCAGCGCACCGGTCTTCGGCGCGCTGGCCGGCGCCCGCGAAACCACCCTCACCGAGACGGACACGGGCAAGGACCTGGCGGTGGCCGCCGATGGATCGGTGGCCGTGGCGTTGCCGCCCTACGGCGTCAAGACCTTGCGCCTGCTGCCGGCCGGCAAGGCCCCGGCGCAGGTACACAAGGTTGCCGCCCGCCCACTTTCCGACCTGTCGGTGTCGGTAACATGGGAGCCGGTGCCGGGCGCCGCCTTCTACCGCGTCTACCGCACCGAGGCGGAGGACGCCGTGCCGACCCCGCTCCACCTGGTGGCGTTGACCCATGACTGCGGGCTGGAAGACCGGACGAAGAACCACGGCGGCGGCTGGATGGCCAACCGCTTGAAACCCGAAACCCGCTATTTCTACCGCGTCGAAGCCGTGGACACCCGCAATGTGCGCGGCCCTCTGTCGGGTGCGGCCAAAGCCGTCACCATGGCGACCGCGGCGGCGCCGACCCCCTGCGCGCCCGGAGCGGTGGAAGGCTTGCGCGCCATCCTGGTCAGCCCACTGGCCCCGGTGAACGCGGTCAACCTGCTGTGGCGCAGCAACATCGAGCCCAATGTCGTGGCCTATGACATCCACCGTTCGACGCAAGCGGACTTCATCCCATCGGACAAGACCTTGCTCGCCAAACTCCCGGTCCGGACGGCCAAACGAGGGTCGAGCGTCGGCTTCCTCGACCACCAGATGTATTTCGACAAGTCCGTGGCGCCGTCAACGACCTACCACTACAAAGTGTGCGCCGTGACGGCCGGCAACTTGCGCGGCGCCGCCGGGCCGGAAGCGCAAGCGACGACCAAGGCGCCGACGGACGCGCCCAAGACGGTGGCACCTCCGATCGATGCCAAGAAACTGCTGGGCAACGATGCGGTTGCTCCGTAAGACGCGCGGATCCCGTCCGTGGCCACCGGCCAGACGGTCAAATCGCCACCCGGCTCCAGGTTTGCAAGATCGACGCCAAAAAGACGCGGCGGCTATGCGCGTTCGCTGGAACCCGAACCCAACCCACGCGCACCGAAACACCGGCGCGCATCGCTTCAAAGACCTCTCATCCCACGCGGCGGGCCCGTCCACTTTGTGAACGCCGCACCCTACCGCCCCCCGCGCCAAATCACTTCGGGTGCCCCCGCCGTTTGGTTGGCCACCCGGGCGGCCACGAACAGCCAGTCCCCCAAACGGTTGATGAAGGCCAAGTTTTCCGGCGCAACGGCCTCCCCGGCCTGTGCCAACGCCACCAGCGACCGCTCGGTGCGACGGCATACGGCGCGGGCCACTTGCAGACGGGCGCTGCGCTCAGAGCCGCCTGGCAAAATGAAGTGGCGCAAGGGTGGCAAGCCTTGTTCAAACGCGTCGATCCAGCCCTCCAACTCGCTTTCGGCGGTTGGCGCCAGCAGGCGCTGCGCCGGATCCCCGGCACTGCGGGGATTGGCCACATCGGCGCCCAATTCAAATAATCGGGCCCCGAGTGTAACGAGCTGGGCGGTCAGGGCGTCATTGGGGATGTCTTGACCGCTTTGGGCGCCTGGGGGTGCGCATACCGCGCACAGGCCAAGGTGGGCGTTCAACTCGTCCACCGCCCCGATGGCCTCCACGCGCGGATGGCTTTTGGCCACGCGGCGCTCCAACTTGCCGCCGCCCCACAAATCCGTCTGCCCGGCATCGCCCACTTTGGTGTAAATTTTCATTTTTTGGTTGCTTTCTTGAACCTTGAACTTTGATTCCGGCATCGTAGCCGCATTTCCCGCCCCTGCCACCCGCCCCCATGCCACTCCCGACCCACCCCGCTTTGCTTGCCGCCGCCGCCCTGCTGCTGACCTTGTCGGCAGCCGCCGCCGAGCGCGCGTCCACGGTGCTTGGCTCCTGCTCGGGCAAGGCCGGCGCGCAAAAGGAAACCCAAGAAGCGACCTTTGCGCTCAAGGCCGAATCCGCGATCAAATTGAGTTACGCCATCTCCGGGAATCCCGCCGATGCGACGCCCGAAGTGGTGGTTCGCATCCAGCGCAAACTGCCCAACAAGTCCTTTGTCACCATCAAAACCCTGGCCGATCTTTCCGGCGCGGGCCAGACCGAATCCAAGTCGTATCCGGCCGGCGACTACCGGCTGGAAGTCACCGCCGCCAACGCCAACTTCAAGGTGACGGCGGAAAAGGATTGAGCGGGCGCGCGGCGGGAGCCTTGCCACTTGAGCCACTGGAGCCACTGGAAAAACAACGGCCAAGAAAACAACGCGCGCCGATCGGTCGGCGCGCGTTGTTTTTCCAAAGGTGCTCCGGCAAGCGCGGCGGGCCGCCGCGCCCGCATTTCACCACTTGCCTGATTTCTTGGCCTTGATCGCGGCGAACATCGAGCGGGGCATCAATTTGCGGCCCTTCAAAGTCACCCCGGCCAAATGGGCCAATACCTTGGGCATGGACTCGCGCTCAATTTCGATGTAGGACTGCGACTGCTCGAATTTGATGGTGCCCACGGTCTTGCGCGACAACTCGGTGCCGCCCACGATCAAATCCACCACCTGGCTGGGGCTCAGGGCATCGCCGATGCCGATGTCCACGGCCATCCACTGTTTGCCGGCGGTGGCGCGGGGCAACGCATCCGGGTCGGCTGGTGCGGCAGGTGCCGGAGCCAATTTGGCCGGTTTGGCTTTGGTGGGCTTGGCCGATGCTTCGGCGGCGGGCGCCGCTTCACCGGTCCAACTGCCGGTCTTGACCGCCGCTTTTTTGGGGGCGGCGGCCACTTTGCCCTGCGACGCCGCGTAGGCACGGGCCGTTTCCAAGGCCGACAAACCAGACAAGCCGGGGCCGGAGGAATAGCTGGCATCGCTGGCCGACGAACCCGCCGGGCGGGCGCGGCTGGGCACTTCTCCACGGGTGTCTTCGCGGGGCTCCCTGGGAGTCCTGGGCGCTTTTGACTCGCGCGCAGCCGGGGCGCCGGGGCTGTTGCTGCCGGCGCCGGAACCTTCGCCGCCAACCAACTGGGCCAGCAAAGCAGAGGCCACATCGGTGGCCGAATGGCCCTGCTCAAGCAGGCGGTCGATGAAGGCGGTGTGCTGGGTGAATTGACCGGCCTCGAGAATGGCCTGGATCTTGTTGAACATGGCATCGGCGCGCTTGCCGTCCACCTGTTCCAAAGACGGCACCGTTTCGCGGTGGATCTTGGCCTTGGTGTAGCGCTCGATGTTCTGCAGTTTGTAGATTTCGGAACCCGACACGAAGGTGATGGCGCGGCCGGCACGGCCGGCGCGGCCGGTGCGGCCGATGCGGTGCACATAATCTTCGGCGTCGTAGGGCAGGTCGAAGTTCACCACCAACTCAAGGTCGTTCACATCGATGCCGCGCGCGGCCACGTCGGTGGCGACCAGAAACTCAAAGGTCGAGGCCTTGAAGTTGTTCATCACGCGCGTGCGTTGGGCCTGCGGGATGCCGCCATGCAGACGGTCGGCCGAGTAGCCCCGGCCGATCAGGGCGTCGGCCAGTTCGTCCACCGTGCGCTGGGTGTTGCAGAAGATGACGCCGATCTTGGTGTCGTAGAAATCGATCAACCGCACCAGGGCTTCGAACTTGGCGTGGTTGCGCACCTCGAAATACAGCTGCTCCACCTTGGGGGCGCCGGTCACGGCTTTTTGCTCGACCTTGATGGTCTGCGGATTCTTGGAGTTTCTGCGGATCAGCGACTGGATCTGGGTCGACACGGTGGCCGAGAAGAAAATCGTCTGGCGCTCCTTGGGCGCGCCGCCCAGGATCTTTTCGATGTCGTCGCGGAAGCCCATGTCCAGCATGCGGTCGGCTTCGTCCAAAATCACCATCTTGATGCCGCGCAGGTCAAGCGTGCCGCGGTCGATGTGGTCCATGATGCGGCCGGGGGTGCCGACCACGATCTGGGCGCCTTTTTTCAATTCGAAGAACTGGCGCTCATACGAGGCGCCGCCGAAAATCGGCACCGAGTGCAAGCCCTTTTTGAAGGCCGCCAATTTGTGCACTTCTTCCGCCACCTGGGTGGCCAGTTCGCGGGTCGGGCACATGATCAGCACCTGGGTCGCCTTGCTGGATGTGTCCACCAGTTCAATGGCCGGAATGGCGAAAGCGGCGGTCTTGCCGGAGCCGGTCTGGGACTGGCCGACAATGTCCACGCCCGACATAATCACCGGGATGGCGGCGGATTGGATGGGCGACGCCTCCTCAAACCCCAGTTGCGCCACCGCCTTCAAAATGGCATCAGAAACTCCCAGTTCGGTGAACGGGAGGTGGCCGGGGCGGGGAGCGGAAACAGCATCAACGGGGGTGGACATCTAAAACCTTGAGAAGGAGAGAACCAAAAGAGTGCGTATGGTACGCGAAAAGCGGGAGATTCTCCTGATTTCAAGCCCGCGGACAGGGCTGGCGGGTGATGGAGCGCGGGTGTCCCCACCCGCAAATGCCGCCCGGGG
>CAZVNU010000110.1:0-7338 GCA_964628335.1 uncultured Phycisphaeraceae bacterium | reverse complement strand
GCAGGCGGGCAGCAGCGCCAAGCCCGGCAGGGCGAGCGCAGCCAGGACAAAAACGAAGCGGGGGAGGTGCGGCATGGGGCGCATCATAGGCAGGGGTCGGGGCGGGCGTCCACCCCTTGCCCCGACTTTTGGGAACAGACCTTGTTTGCCCCTTCCTTGGCGGCAGGATCGGGGAATGATCGGCCGCTGGGCCCCTTCTGCGGCAGGCGCCGCCGGGGTTTACAATCCCGCTTTCCCATTTTTCTTCAAAACGCGTCGCCCCATGCTGCCACTCTCGGCCCAATTCTTCGTCTCCGTCTGCGTCATTCTGGTTGTGTTGAACCTGATGCTTGGCGGCACCGCCTACCTGATTCTGCTCGAACGCAAAGTGGCCTCGTGGACCCAGGACCGCATCGGCCCCAACCGCACCGGCTTCGGCTTTGGCCAAAAGAACCTGTGGGATGCCCTGGGCCTTAAGTTCATGAACAAATTCCGCTTTTTGGGGCTGGGCCAAGCCATGGCCGACGGTTTGAAGTTGTTGTTCAAGGAAGACTACACCCCGCCGCACACCGACAAGTGGTTGTTCACCTTGGCCCCGGCCCTGGTGATGATTCCGGCCATCATCGGCATGGCGGTGATTCCCTGGGGCGGCGAATGGCTGTTCCCCGGTTTGGATCTGTTTGGCTACCACTTGGTGAACGAGGGCAAAGTCCTGGTCACCGCCGCGCCCTTGAATGTCGGCGTGCTCTACCTGCTGGCGGTGGGCTCCATCGGTGTTTACGGGGTGACCATCGGCGCCTATGCCTCCAACAACAAATACGCCTTTTTGGGCGGTTTGCGCGCCACCGCGCAGATGCTCTCGTATGAAGTGCCGATGGGTTTGTGCGTGCTGATCATGATCCTTTATTACAAGTCGCCCGAAGCCTTCGACATGGTGGCCGGCCAGGTTGGCGGAGCGGGCGCCGGCCTTGGATTTTCGGCGGCGCAAGCCTGGGGTGTGTTCGCCCATCCGCTGTTGGCGGCGGTGTTCTTCACCTGCGTGCTGGCCGAATGCAACCGCGCGCCCTTCGACCTGGCCGAATGCGAGCAGGAGTTGGTCGGCGGCTTCCACACCGAATACGGCTCGATGAAGTGGGCGATGTACTTCCTTGGCGAGTACATGCACATGATCGTGGGCTCAGCCTTCTTTGTGATTTTGTTCCTGGGCGGCTGGGAGCCGGTTCCCTTTATGAAACTCATTCCCGAAGCCTCCGGCTGGGCGGGCCTGCTGTGGGTGCTGGTCAAGTTCGCCGTGTTTGCCGGCAAAATCACCTTCCTGTTGTTCGCCATGATGTGGATCCGCTGGACCCTGCCGCGCTTCCGTTTCGACCAATTGATGCGTTTGGCCTGGACCAACCTCATCCCCATGATGCTGCTGGCCCTGCTGGCCTCCGGCGTGCTGGTCGTTATGCGCCAGTACCATTGGTGGGCCCACCTTGGCGCCGATGTGGCGGTGGTCATCCTGTGCATGGTGGCGGCGCCGTTCCTGCCCAAGGGCCCCGCCGTCAACCGCAAAGTGCCACTGGCCGGCTCGCGTTTCTGCCCGTTGCCGGACGCATCGGCCAAGGCCTAAAGAATTTTGTTGCCGGTTCATACAGAAATTTTCAACAAGCCATTGCCCTCTCCTTTGGGGTGGCATAAGATGCGGGGCGCGGCTCAATCCAGCTCCCAGTTCCGGTCAACCCGGCTCCCGTTGCCATGATCAAGTTCAAATGCGATTTCTGCGACCAGCGCCTTGGTGTGCCCGATGACTTCATCGGCAAGCGGGTGCGTTGCACCAAGTGCCGCGCGGTCAACATCGTGCCCACCCACGAAGAGCGCATCGCCAAAGACGAAGCCCGCACCGCCGCCGCCCTGCCCGCCGCGATGAAGGCGACCCTGCCTTCGGCGGCGCCACCCAAAGCGGACAAGGTGGCGCTGCAGAGCGCGCTGCTGGACATGTCCTCGCCTTCCTCTTCCGGCTCGTTTGGCGGGGAGTTGCCGGCCGTTTCCGAGTCGGAGGTGATCGACGCCAAAATTTTCGACAGCAAGGTGCCGCTGCCCGCTTTTGGCGGCGAGCATACTGGCCCCATCCACGCACCCGACGCGCTTTTTCTGGAAGACATCGACGATGTGTCGCCGGACGACAGCGTGGTGGGTTTGGCCGACACCGGCAGCGGCATGGCCCCGCCGGACCTGTCGGAGCCGCCACCCGAAGAAGAGTTGTCGTTTGACTTGGATCCCCCGGCCCCCAAAGCGCCGCCGCAAGATGACATGAAGGCCGGCCATGCCGCCGGCAAGCCCAAGGCCCAGCCACAAGCCGCCCCCAAGCAGCCGGAGTCGGAGGACGACGAGGGCTTCGGCCTGGATTTGCTCGAGCCCGACCCCACCGACAGCGCCGGCGGCTCGGGCAAGTTGGATTTGGACGGCTTGGGGTTCTGAAACCAGTCACCAAGAACGGCGGCCTGCGGGCCGCCGTTTTTTCATTCCCTGTTCATCCCATCGCAAATATCAATCGACCTTTGTCGGCCCCGCAGGCCCGGCAGTGGTAGGTCGCCCCGCCCGGCGGTTTTTTGTGCCGGTGGTGCAGAGTGTTGCAGCCGCCGCACAGTGCCTTCCATTTGCCCTTGGGCATGTCCGCCACCGAGCAAGTGCGCTCGGGCTTGGCCCCAATCCGCATGCAGGCCATTTGCCAAGCTTGTCCGTGTCCGGCCCGGTGTCCGGCCAGCGCGTGGGCGATCTCGTGCAAGATGGTATCCCGCACCTGAGCCTCGTCATTTTTAAGCACGAAATACACCGAGAGCTCGATGGTCTGGCCGGTGTAGCGGCAAAGCCCCAGCGTGCGCCGGCCATGGTTCCATTTGAAAGCCCAGCCGGCGGCGATCAGGCCGTGGTCGTGCATCAGGCGGGAGGCGAGGGTGGCGGCGGTGGGGAGGTCCATAAAAGTAGACGCGGCGGCTCGCCGCGTTCGGGGGGAATGTAGATGAAAAACCCGCGCGGAGAATGGCGTGTAGCGCCCTGTCCCTGGCAATACAATGCGCCCATGGCCCCACCCACCACCGCCACCGTGTCTGATTTCCGCGCGCACACCCGCGAGCATTTTTCGCGTCTCAAGAAAACGGCGGGCGCCGAGATTTTGACGATGGACGGCAAGCCGGAAGGCGTTGTGCTTTCGATGAAGTCTTACGAGCGCATGGCGCAAATGGAAGAGAACATGAAGACGCTGGCGATGATCCAGGCCAGCCAACGCGAGTATGCGGCGGGGCGGGGTAAGTCGGCGAAGGATGCGATTCGCAAGTTGGCCCGCAAGCATGGGGTTGCTTTGTGAGTATGCCGGACGAGTTTTATGAGGTTGAAATCACCGATCCTGCCTTGGCCGAAATCGAAGCGAAATATCTGTGGTTACGCCGTCGCACGGCGCAGTATTCCGGCGCATGGCTGGCGGAGATTTACGAGAAGATTGATTCGCTTGCCTTGTTTCCCAAAGCCCATCCAATTGCCGAGGAAAGCGCGCAGTACGGCCTTGATCTTCGGAAAATGCCGGTGGGGCAGCAGGTGATTTTGTTCAGGGTGGATGAGGCAGAAAAGGGGGTGCGGATCTTTGCGGTGCGGGGTGGGGGGAAGAGGGTGTTTTGAGGGGTTGCTACGACCCGGAACGGGTCGCGGGATCAAGCCATTTTCGTTTGCGCCACAACCAGACGGCAAGACCTGTTCCGCCCAGGATGCCCGCCGCATACGACGCGGTGTGGGCCCACATGTCGGCAAGGAACACGGTATGCCGTTCTGGTGGCACATGCCCGGCCAAGTCGCCGACCAGCCAAATAATGTTGCGCATTGCCAGCAGATAGCCGGTGATGCCGGCGGCCAGTGCAAGTGCGGCCATGCAGAGCAACAGCCAAGCGATGGGAGTCGCGACTTGGCGTACGGAAAGTTTCGGTAGGCGGGATCCAAGTCGGGCTGCCAAGGCGAGCAGGATGCCAAGAGGCAGGCCTGCCCACCATGTCGCGATGATGCCCCAGCCCAAGGCCAGCAGGATGGGGTTGTTCGTGTGGAAGACCGGCGGGAGGCGAGGGTGGCGGCGGTGGGGAGGTCCATAAAAGTAGACGCGGCGGCTCGCCGCGTTCGGGGGAATGTAAGTGAAAACAACGCGCGCCCCATCGGAGCGCGCGTTGTTTGGTCGGTTGTCTCATCCCACGCGGCGGGCCGCCGCGTCTACTTTTTACCAATCCAACGGCTTGCGCCAAGTCTCCCGCAGCAACTCGATGCTGGTGTTCATGAGTTCCTTGCCCTCATGCTTCACCACCATCTGCTCGCCGCCGGTGACCGCGCCGACCTTGAAGGCCACCACATCGGCTGCCTTCAATTGCGCCAGCACGGCGTCCGCCTGCGCGGCGTCCACTTCCAGCAGGTAGCGGCTCGGGCTTTCGCTGAAGCATTGGCTCCTGAGCGAGGTGTCGGCGGCGATCGGCTGGTTGGTCAAATCAAGTTCGATGCCAAGGCAGCCGGCGAAGGCCATCTCGGCGGCGGCGACCAGCAAGCCGCCGTCGGAGAGGTCGTGGGCCGAGAGCACGGCGTCGCCGGCGATCAGTTTGGCCACGGCTTTGGCGTTCTTGGGGCCGACCTTCAAATCCACCTTGGGGATGGTGCAGGTGATGCCCTGCAGGCCGGCGATCAGCGAGCCGCCCAGGTCGCCGTGGGTGGTGCCCACCAGGATGAGCGCGCTGCCGGCCTTCTTCAGGTCCATGGTGCGCGCCTTGTTGGCGTCATCCACCATGCCCATCGCGGTGATCAGCATGGTCTGGGGGACGGTGATCAGTTCGCCCTTGTCGGTGGCGAACTGGTTGGAGAGCGAGTCCTTGCCCGAGACGAACGGCGTCTTGTAGGCCATCGCGCCGTCGTAGCAGGCTTCCGAGGCGCGTACCAAGGTGCCCAGCTGCTTGGGGTCGGCGCACTTGGGCCACGAGAAGTTGTCGAGGATGGCGATGCGTTCCGGGTTGGCGCCCACGCACACCACATTGCGCACGGCTTCGTCGATGGCGTTGAGCACGGCGTGGTACGAATCGCCGTCGCTGGCCAAGGCGACCTTGTGGCCGGGCCAGGGTTTGTTGGACTTCTCGGCCAGGTTGGGCGCCATGCCGCAGGCCAGGGCGATGGCTTTGTTGGAATTCAATTTGGGACGCACCACCGCGCCGTCGCTGGGGCCGTCTTGTTTGGGGCCGACCAACGGCTTGACCACCGAGCCGCCTTGCACCTCGTGGTCGTAGCCGCGAATGACCCAGTGCTTGCTGGCCACATTGGGGTGCGCGAGCAGGGCCAACAGCGAGCCTTCGGTGGTGGTGGGCATGGCGGTGTTGCGGACGGCCACTTTGGGCGCCTTCAAATCCATGTCCTGCGGCGCCCACTGCGCCACGCGGGTGGGGGTGGGGATGCCGTCGTGCAGGAGGGCCATCGGCAACTTGCCGACTTCATGGCCGTGCCAGGTGAGCTTGAGGGTGGGCTCGTTGTTCTCTTGATAGCCAAAGGTGCCCAAGACGCAGAAGGGCACGCCTTCGGCTTCGCACATCTTGCGGATGATCTCGACATTTTCTTCCGGCACGGCCAAGGGCATGCGCTCTTGGGCTTCGCTGATCCAGACTTCGGTGTAGGACAGGCCCTGGTATTTGAGCGGGGCTTTTTCCAGTTCGATCACCGCGCCGACCTTTTCGCTCATTTCACCCACCGCCGAGGAGAAGCCGCCGGCGCCGCAGTCGGAAATCTTGGTGAACAGGCAGCGCTTCTCGCCGGTTGTCGGGTCCTGCCAATCGCGGCACTGGAGCAAGATGTCCATGGTGCGCTTTTCGGTGATGGCGTTGCCGATTTGCACCGCGTGGCTGAACTCGTCGCTGGCGGTGTGTTCCAATTCTTCCGACGAGAAGGTGGCGCCGTGGATGCCATCGCGGCCGGTTTCGCCGCCCAGGATGACGATCTTGTCGCCAGGGCGGGCCGCACCATGGCACTTGTCCAGGGGCAGGATGCCGATGCAGCCGCAGTACACCAGCGGGTTGGCCACATAGTCGTCGTGGAAGTACACCGCGCCGTTGACGGTGGGGATGCCCATGCGGTTGCCGTAGTCGCGCACGCCCGCGACCACCTGCTCCAGGGTGCGGCGCGGGTTGATGACGCCGGAAGGGATTTCATTGGCGGGCTTGTCAGGGTGGGCCACGCAGAACACATCGGTGTTGGCAATCGGTTTGGCCGACAGGCCGGTGCCCATGATGTCGCGGATGCAGCCGCCGATGCCGGTGGCGGCGCCGCCGTAAGGCTCGATGGCCGAGGGGTGGTTGTGGGTTTCGACCTTGATGCACACGCCGTCTTCGTCGTCGAACTTCACGATGCCCGCGTTGTCCACGAACACCGACACGCACCACTCCTTGATCGCGGCGTCCGAGGCCATCAGGTCAAAGGTGGCCTTGGCCACGGTCTGCTTGAGCAGGTTGTGGATGACGATGGTGCCGTCGGCCTTCACTTCATGGCCGGGCTTGAGGCTGCCGTCGGCGGTCTTGAAGATCTCGTTGCCGGCGCCGGCCGTGTAGGAGACGGTGCTCTTGAGGGTCTTGTGCACGCAGTGCTCGCTCCAGGTCTGGGCGAGGCTTTCCAGCTCGATGTCGGTCGGCTCGCGGCCGGCAGTCTTGTAGTGGTTCTGGATGCAAAGCATTTCTTCCAGCGACAGGAACAGGTGGCCTTCGCGCGACAATTTTTCCAGCCCGGCGTTGTCCAGGGTGGTCAGTTGCACATGGCGCAACTTGAATTCATACGGTGTGCCGTGGGGGAAGGCGGCGGGGTGGTAGGCCGACAGGTGCGCGTCCTGGATGACGCCGGTGCCAAGGCGCGAGAGCGCGAAGCGGGTGAGGTCGGCATCGGAGGCGGTGGCGCCGGCGAAGGTGTAGCGGGCGCCGGTCATCACCGATACTTGCGCTTTGGAGAGGCGCGGGAACATGGTGCAGACGGCTTCGCGGGTGGATTCGGCCACCGGGTCCATGACGCCGGGCTTGTAGTGGACTTCCACCATCTTGGATGCGGCGGGTGTGCTCGAGTCGCCGATGACGGCGACCTGGTTCACGGGATCGGCCAGCAGCTCGGCTCCCACCCGCGCCACTTCGGCGGCGGACAGCGGGGCCTCGATCAGATAGATGCGGGCGATCTTGGCCTCGGAAGTGCCGGGAAGGATTTTTTGGGCGGTGGCCAGGAGGCCCGCCGCATGGGCGTCGCGGTCATGCGCGGCGTGGTGGACTTCGATGCGGTGGACGGCGGGGGCGGAAGCGTAGGGGGCAACGGCGGTGGAGGGGGTGGGCATAGGGGGCG
>CAZVNU010000109.1:2600-7378 GCA_964628335.1 uncultured Phycisphaeraceae bacterium | reverse complement strand
GTGCGCGGTGGCCGCGTGCGCGACCTTCCCGGTGTGCGTTACCATGTGGTGCGCGGGTCGCTCGACTGCTTGGGCGTGGACGGCCGCAAGAAGGGCCGCTCGAAGTACGGCGTGAAGCGCCCCAAAGGCAAATAAGCGCAACTGGGAGCAACCAGGCTTCCACGCTGAGCGCAAGCAGACATCCAATCTTCACAGGCTGGCGCGTGCCGGTTTGTTTCCCCCGGGGAGTAATCGGCGACACCCTTTGCGTTCTGGCCTTTTCGGCCCGCGCCGCCGGTGAAAAAAATCCCCAAGCACAAGGAACTTTTTATGGCCTCGTTCACCGCATCCGAAACCCAGCTCAAGCCCGACGCCCGCTTCAACGACAAGACGGTCGCCCGCTTCATCAACTGCCTGATGTACGACGGCAAAAAAGCCGCCGCCCAGCGCGTGGTGTATGAAGCCATGGACGAAATCGCCAAGGTCAGCGGCGAAACCTCGCCCTTGGAGATTTTCAACAAGGCCATCGAAAACGTCAAACCCACCGTCGAAGTGCGCTCCAAGCGCGTCGGCGGCGCCAATTACCAGGTGCCCATGCAGGTGAAGGCCAAGCGCAAGCAAAGCCTCGCCTTCCGTTGGCTCCTGGCTGCCGCCCGCTCGGAAAAGGGCAAGCCGATGGCCAAGCGTTTGGCCAAGGAATTGCTCGACGCCTCCAAGGGCGAAGGCAAGGCCATGACCACCCGCGAGCAGGTCCACCGCATGGCTGAAGCGAACAAGGCGTTCGCTCACTTTGCTTGGTAAAACGGCAGACGGCCGTTGACCTGTTCAAACTGAAACAGCTTTTCTCGAAAAGCCTTCCGTCTATGACGCGAAGGCTTTTTTCTTGCGTACAATTGACCGTCCTCACACGCCTTCAATCATCATCCAGAGATTCACCATGTCCTATGTCAAGTGCCTTCGCGGCAAAGAAAGCGGCGTTGAATACCCCATCACCCCACGCACCTTGTGCGATGTGGACTTCAGCCCGGTGGAGGTGGTGTACGACTATGCCCGCATGAAGGGCAAAGTGACCCGCGCCAGCATCGAAGCCGGCCCGCAATCGTTGTGGCGCTACAAGGATCTGCTGCCCATCGAGGGCGCGCCCAAGACCGGCTTTCATTCCGGCTGGACGCCCTTGGTGCGCGCCAACCGTCTGGCCGCCGAATTGGGCATGAAAGAGTTGTACATCAAGGATGACTCGGGCAACCGCCCTTCGTTCTCCTACAAAGACCGGGTGGTGGCGGTGGCCATCACCAAGGCCATCGAATTCGGCTTCAAGGCCGTGGGTTGCGCCTCCACCGGCAACCTGGCCCACTCGGTGGCGGCCCATGCGGCCATCGCCGGCCTGCCCTCGTATGTGATGGTGCCCTACGACCTGGAAGAGGGCAAGATCGTCGCCATGCGCGTGTGCGGCCCCAACCTGGTGCGCATCAAGGGCAACTACGACGATGTCAACCGCCTGTGCTCGCAGATCGCCGACAAATACGGATGGGGCCTGGTCAATGTGAACTTGCGCCCCTTCTACACCGAAGGCGCCAAAACCCACGGCCATGAAATCGCCGAGCAAATGGGCTGGCGTCTGCCCAAGCACACCGTGCTGCCGGTGGCCGGCGGCACCATTTTGCCCAAGGTCTACAAGGGTTACCAGGAGTTCATCGAACTGGGGTTGGTGGAAGACAACCAGCCGGTGTTCCATGCCGCCCAGGCCGAGGGTTGCAGCCCGGTGGCCAAGGCCATCATCGAAGGCAAGGATGACTTCAAGCCGCAAAAGCCCAACACCATCGCCAAGAGCATTGCCATCGGCAATCCGGCCGACGGCCACTATGTGATCAAAGACATCAAGAAAACCGGCGGCTATGCCGCCATGGCCAACGACGGCGAGATCATCGATGCCATCCAACTGCTGGCCCGCACCGAAGGTATTTTCACCGAGCCGGCCGGCGGCACCACCTTGGCCTGCGCCATCAAACTCATCAATTCGGGCCGCATCCCCAAGGATGAGCCGGTATGCATCTGCATCACCGGCAACGGCCTGAAAACCATCGAGGCGATGGATGGCCGCTTCCCCCATGTGGAGCCCATCGAGCCCAAGATGTCGGCCTTTGAAGACCTGATGAATGCGCAGCCGGCGCAAGCCACCGCCTGAGCCACCGCCTGAGCCGCCGATCCTGTTTAATGCTTCACCTTTTTACGAGAAATCCCATGCCCCAAGTCTCCATTCCCGCCGCATTGCGCCCGCAAGTCGATGGCCAATCCGAAATCGCCGTGGAAGGCGCCACCGTCGGTGCCATCCTGGTCCAGCTCAAAGTCCAATACCCCGCCTTTGGCGCCCGCCTGTACAAGGCTGACGGTGAGCTCAACCGCTTCATCAATGTCTATGTGAACAATGAAGACATTCGTTTCACGGACGGCTTGGAAACCCCGGTATCGGCCAAGGATGAAATTGCCATCATCCCGGCCATCGCCGGCGGCTAAAGTAGGCCCAGTGACGCTCGATGATTGTTTGAAGCCGATGCTTGCAAGCATCGGCTTTTTTCATGGGGAGAGGGGGGGGAGGTGCCGAATTTTAGGGACAGAGGATGCGTAGGCTTGAAGGAAGTAAACACAACTCAGTTATTCAATTTCAGTTGTTTATTGAGTGCCGCTGCCAGCATGCGCACGGTGGCGGCCATGAACCACTCGTCTTCCGGCGGTGAGCAATCCACCCGCACGCTATCGGCCTGCAGTTTTTCAATCACATTGGGGCCGATACCCGCCACGCACAAGTGAGTCAGGCCTTGGCGTAGGAGGGTTTCAGTGCCGGCGGTTTTCGCCACCTCGCACAAGCGGGTCCATTGGGTGGCGCTGGTGAACAAAATGGCTTGGATTTTCCGTTCGCCGATGGCTTGGATCAGGGCCTTTACTTTGGCGTCTTCCGCCGCATCGGCATACACATAAGGCGCAACTGGGCGGGGGACGGCCCCGCAGGCGGTCAGGGCGGCCATCAGGCGCAGGTTGGGATCGGTGCCATACAGTTGCACTCCGACGCGCCGGCCCTGCAGGGGCAGGGTGTTGAGCAGGGTGATCACGCCGTCGGTGGTTGGCGGGTCGGTGACCAAGTCTTCGCGCATGCCCAGGGGCTGCAATTCGCGTACTGGTTTGTTGCCGCGCACGATGCGGCGGGATTTTTTAAGGCCGGCCACCACCTCTGCTTCAATCCCCATGCGCTTGGCGGCAGTCATCAGCCGGCGCACGCCCTCGCCGGTGAAAAAAATCACATCATCCATTCCGCCGGCGGCCAATTCACGCAGCCAAGCCTCCACCGGGGCTTGGTCGGGGGCGTCCAGAATCGAGACCAACGGGCACGGCCACACGCTGGCGCCGGCGCGCTCCAGCATGCCTTGCAGAAGGTTGTTTTGCCGGTTTTCGGCGATGGCGATGGTTTGGTTGGCCAGGGGCGGCATGATATGCGGCCTGTCGGAGGGGGCTGGAAGTGTTCGAGACTGGTTTTCCCCAAAAATAAAATTTCGCCAGACTCGTTTGTCGGGATGGAAGTCATGACGCTATCATCCCACCCGTCCCTTCTATCCCTGTCAAGCACACATGGCTTATTTTTCGCGTTTTCTGAAATGTTCTTGGCTGCCGCTTGGTCTTCTGGCAGCCTCGGTTATTTCATTTGGATGCACGGACTTGGGGCCGCTTGATGATGATCAGCCGCGTACCCAGCATACTCACTACCGTGAGTTGCGCGGGAACGACCCACCGTTGACGGTGGAAGACTCCTTGGGCAACACCAAACCTAATTTGCGTGGCCGCTTGCTGGCCCAGTAAAAAGAGGGGCGGCGGGGGAAATTTCAAAATTCTGCGTTTTTACTCAAGCATCCGGTATTGATTGCCGATGTAGTGAAAATCAGAGATTGGAAAATAACCTGGTAGATGTTTCACGGTTTCCATTGTTGGTTATTTACTTCCCATTTTGTTGGACATGACGTCCAACGGCGCACAAGCGCATCCCGGACAAGGAGTCCATTCCATGAGCAGAACCATCAAAGTATTGGGAGCCCTGGTTGCCGGCGTCACCGTTGTCAGCGGGGTGCTGCTTGCCTTGGAGCCCAGCCCGACTTTGCGCCCCTCCAACATGGCCTTTTCGGCATTTGATTCCAACACCAGCCTGAACGGGCCGGAGGCGATGCTGTTTGATACCGCCCCCAGCCAGGCGTGGAAAGACATCATTGTGTACGACAGCCGCGGCATTGAAGGTGGCCAGGTTGAACTGGATCGTTATTTCCGCAACACCGCCAAGGTGCCCAGCGGAGCTGGCTTCCACTTTGTCATCCGCCGCGACGGCGCTGGCCGCATCGAAGTGTGCGAGCGTTGGCGCCAGCAGGCGATCGGCGCTTTTGTGTTCGACAAAGATCCGCAAGTCGCCAAAATGTGGAACAGCCAATCCATCGGTATTTGCCTGATGGGCGATGACAGCAAAAAGCCCTTCGATCAAGCCCAGCTTCAAGAAGTGCAGTGGCTGATCAAGCAACTCAAGGAGCGCTACAAGATCACCGACGACCGTGTGCGCGTCCTGACCAGCAAGAGCCGATTGACGGCCCGCGCCAAATAAACATGAACCCGCAAAAAACCCGGCGCAAGCCGGGTTTTTTGCGGGTTCATGTTGTTGAGGCAAGCCAAGGTCATGAGCCCAGAATGCGCCGATGGGCCAGGGTGGTCAGCAGCCAGCAACCCACGGCGAACAGGATCAGGGAAGTTTGGCCAAGGATGGCCAGAAA
>CAZVNU010000109.1:0-2590 GCA_964628335.1 uncultured Phycisphaeraceae bacterium | reverse complement strand
CCAGAAACACCCCGTCAAGCAGACATATGGCGGCGATCAGGCCCATGATGAGTTTTGGGGTGCCGGGGATTTTGGTTTCACCACGGGCAACGGCGGAAAGGCCGATGGTGTAAAAGTTCAAGGTGAGGGCGAAGGCCAGGGGAATGCGGGTGAATCCTTGGCCCGGTGCGGCGGCTTCGGCGCAAGTGAGAATGATCAACCCCCGGCATACCCCCATCAGCACCACGCTGTCGGCGGTTTTCGAATGCAGCAGGTTGTAGCCGACAATGCAGCCCACCAAGTCCGTGCCCAAGAGCATTGGCTCCGGGCGCAGGTCGCAAGTTGCCGCCAAGGCCAGAAGGCCCCCGCCTAGGCAGGCAATGGCCAGCGCAAAAGCCTGAGCGCGCGACACCCGGCCGGAAGGAATCGGGCGGCTTGGCCGCTCCTTGGCGTCCACCTTGGCATCCACCGCATCGTTCAAAATCATGCCGCCGATGTAAAGCAGGCTCATGGCCGCCATCAGCGGCCAAGCCTGGCGCAATGCCACGGCGGTATTCAGCGCCGTGCCACCGGCCATGCCTGCCACCACGCCCACCAACACATTCGACCACACCGTGGGCAGGTTGGAGATGCGGGCCAGTTCGAGAAGGGTTTTTAGTTTCATGGGGCAAAAAGGTAGCGGCGGCATCTTGCCGCCGTAGCCGCAAAGCGGCTGGGGGTGTCGATGAATTAAGCGTCGTTGGGTAAAGTCGAATGCAAAGAAAATGTCCCGGTGCGCAGCATTTGGGGGTTACTTACGATTTTTTGTCCGCAAGCGAAGCTGGGGTGGTGATTGGGCAGGGAGTGTGGGTTGGGGTGTGGTGGGGATATGGGTCTGACGGCGGCAAGATGCCGCCGCTACATTCGCAGGCGTGGGGGGATGTGCATTGTTTACCCACTGCATTTCCTTGGCAATCCCCTCTGCCAAATTCGCAGGCCGCAAATTTTCCGGCAGCACGCCCCAGGCGTAGGTCTCCACTTCCAGATGCGGTCGTTCGTCGGGCTGCAAGGCGGCCAGACACTGGGTCAAATCATTTTGCGTGGTGTCCAGCAGACCGAAATTTTCCAAAAACAGCGGTACATGGAAATGCACCCGCCATTTGCCGGTGGCGATGTCATCATTGGTTTTTGCCGCGGCCAACGCCAGCGGCAAATCGTCAAAGAAATGGTTTTTCCCATTGGCGTCTTGCACCACGGTTTGATGCAGGTAGCGGTCTTCGGCAAAGGCCGCCAATTGCGCCAGCATTTCAGCGCGCGCCTCGGGGCAGCGGGTGCCAAAGTCGGCTTCCACCGCATTGGAGAGTTGGATTTTGACCAGCGCGATGCCGGCTTTGCGGTAGGTTTGCAACGCCTGTTGCTGGGGTTCGAACATCACCGCGCTGTGGCACACATCGTGGCAGATGCCAAGGTATTGGCGCGACAGGTCATCCCCCAATTGTGCCGCGAAAAAATGCGCCGCGCCGGGGGCGGTGTCAAAAGCGCAGCCTGGCTCGGGTTCCAGCGCCACCTGGATCAGGCGGCCGCTGCGCTGGCGCAGGCGGTCCAGTTCTTGGGCCAAGCGGCGCAGGTTCTTTCCGCAAGCCGCCTCGTTGGCCGGTGGCCAGCCCAAGGGCAGGGTGGAGATGGAGCCGCCTAGCCCTTCGGGCAGCAATTGAGCCAGAATGTCCGCCAAGTCCAAGGTGTAGTGCAGGCGAGTTTCGTCGGCCCAGGTCGGGCGGTACACCGCGTGCTTGACGGTGGGCGCGTGAAAATTGCCGAAGGGGAAGCCGTTGAAGGTGCGCGCCGCCAGTCCGCGCGCATCGAGAAAATCACGCAACTTTTTGGCCCCATCGCCGGCGGCGGCTTCCCGGGCGGCATCGGCGGCCAGCCACAAACCCACGCCCAACATGTCGGCGGGCGCCACATGCGCTTTGATTGCCACCGCATGGGTATCAAGATTGGCCATGCATTGGGCCAAGGTGGTGCCGGCATGGACATTGGTGCAATAGGAGATCATCGCGCTCCTGGCTTGCTTAGGCGCATGTGGGCGTCGGCTTCGTCGAGCAAACGGGCGAAGTCGGTGGCCGGTCCGGTGGCCAGCCCCAAGGACAGGCGCACCGATTGGCCGGCCGGCAGGGCGTTGTCCACCGCCTTGGCGAAGCGGACCGCGAGGGTCTCGGCAGTGGGGCCGGCTTGGGGGCCGCCTGCCAGCACCGCCAGAAATTCATCACCGCCCCAGCGGGCCAGCAAGTCGTGTGGGCGCACGCAGGCGCCAAGCGCCCCGCCGGCACGGGTGAGGGCTGCGTCTCCCGCGCCATGGCCATGGGCATCGTTGATGCGCTTGAGGCCGTCCAAATCAAGCATCACCACCGCCACTTTGGCCGACCCCAGTTCCGTCAATTGCCGGCGCAGGCCGCGCCGGTTGAGCAGGCCGGTCAGGTCGTCATGCTCCGCTGCATGCAGGGCTTGGGCCAAGTCTTGGCGCAAGCGGAGGATGTCATCGGGGGTGGGGAGGGGGGCGGCCATGAGGTGATTTTAGGGCAGGGCTGGCGGGTCACGCGCGTCATCCCTTTGAAAAGGAACCCCGACCGTC
>CAZVNU010000108.1:0-7407 GCA_964628335.1 uncultured Phycisphaeraceae bacterium | reverse complement strand
CTGCACGCCTGCCGCGCGGCCGTGGAAGAAGGCATCCTGCCCGGTGGCGGCACCGCCATCCTGCGCTCGCGCAAGGTGATCGACGCCCTCAAGCTGACCGGCGACGAAAAAGTCGGCGCCGAAATCGTGCGCCGCGCCGTGGCCGCCCCCATCAAGCAGATCGCCGAGAACGCCGGCCACGACGGCTCGGTGGTCTGCCGCGAAGTCGAACAGGGCAAGGGTGCCAACTTCGGCTTCAACGCCTCGACCGGTGAATACGGCGACCTGGTGGCCCAGGGCATCATCGTGCCGGTCAAGGTCGAGCGCGTGGCGCTGCAGAACGCCGCTTCGATAGCCGGCCTGCTGTTGACCACCGACGCGGTGATCAGCGAGTTCAAGGAAGAAGAGAAGAAGGACTGAAAAAGCAGGCGCGGCGGCCATGCGCGTCCAAATGGTTGAAGAACAAAACAACGCGCACCCCTCCGGTGCGCGTTGTTTTTGTTTTGATCGCATCCCGTTTTATTTCCCCGGATGAGCCTTCAACCAGGCCACCACCCCCGCCGGCTGCCAGACCGGCAACTCTTTGACCATGTCTTCATAGCCCGGGGCCAACTGCACGCCCCACAGGCTGAAAAAAGGCGCCAGGTTCTTGCCCACGCGCTTGGAATAGCGCACCATGAACTCGCCGGCGCGCTCGGGGTCGCTTTGGTGTTCGGGATCACACGGTTTGACGCGGTAGCCTTTGAGCACATCCTTCACCGGCTGCCAACCGAAACCCTCGATCAACTGGCCGTACAGGGCCAGTTTCATGGCCAGATCGCCGCCTTTCATCCAGTTGCGTTCGTCCGGCGTCTTGGCCAGCCATTGGTCGATCTTTTCCGCCGTGTAACCGGCCTTGCGGCGGGTGACATCATGCATCACGGTTTCCAGCGCGTACATCGAGAACAGGTTCACCGTCACTTCGGTGCCGCCCTGGAAGGTCCAATCCTTCTTCTGATGCAGATGGCCGATCTCATGCACATGGCCCCAGCCCGGCTTGCCGGCCACAATCGGCGGGGTCCAGTAGAACGGGGCGCAAATCGGGTATTCGGCGTAGGCCTCGCCCCATTTCACCGCCGCGTCGATGGCCAGGCGCATCGGCACCGGGCGCCGCTGCGACCGGCCGGACAATTCGGCGTTGGCATCTTGCACCTGATCCCACACCGCCAGGGGAATGGCCGGATCTTCCACCGCGCGAACAAATGAAGAAGGCATGGTGAAGATGATCTTGTCGGTGGCCCACTCGCAGATCGGCGCGGGATTTCTGCTTTGCGCTTCGAGCCATTCCACGATGGAGGTCTGGCCCAATTTGAACATCGGCATGCGGACCGCGCCTGCAAGCGTCACTTGGACCGGTTCGGGTGCCGGCGGGGGCGGAGTGCCTTCCACATCGCCGTTGCGCAGCTGGATGTTCTGCCCGTTGTCCGGCAAGCACAGGTAAATCGGCCCGCCAAAGGCGTTGCCGAACACCGTCACCGCTTCGGTGAGGGCCATCTCGCCGCTGATCTTGGGGAAACGGTCCAAGGTCTTGGACGACTCTCCGGCCAGCGACAACTCCGAGGTGTTGGCGCCGATGCGCACCCGCCAAGGCTGGCCGATCCAGGCTTTGGGGATCGTCAGCGTCACTTTTTCGCCGGCCGGGGCGTACAGCCCGGTGGACACCCAGCCGACAGACTTGGCGTTGATCTCCACCGTCTGCGTCACCCGCTCGGCGTCGGCGGGCAGGGCGCCGGGATAAAAATCCGCCGCCGGATGCTTGGGCGCCGGGTCGGCGCGCAAGTCCGCAATCCCGGCGCGCAAGTCCCACATGATGCGCAGCGCCGCCTGTTGGTCTTTTTTGAAATGCTCCAACCGATGGTCCCGCGTGCCAAAGGCCGCCTGCGGCAACGACCGCACTTTGCCCACCAGCGCGATGAAGGCCGGCCGCTTGGCCATTGGACTGTTGGGCTGGCGCAGGGCTTGGTCAAAAGCCTTGAGCGCGCCGGCATACAGTTCATGATCCTTGACCCGCTTGCCGGAAGCGATGTCTTCAAGCGCGGCCAATGCTTGGTCCTGGGTGACCACGGCCGGGGGCGGCTCGGCCGCCCCCCAGGCGCTGGCTGCGCCAAGCAGGCAGGCAAGGGCGCAGGCCAACCGCAAGCCGGCAACGGGCGGGGGAATGGGGACACTCATGCACAGGGGACGCCCCAAAAGCGAAGGGTATTACAGTGCGCCCCAGGCTGGCGCGGGCAAATGAAAACACCCGGCTGGGCGGACCGGGTGTTTTTGCGGGTGTCGGGCGGCTATTTCCGGGTTATTTGGCCATTTTTTCCACCAAGGCCTTGGCTTTGACGATGTCGGCCACCCGGTTGGTGCCGGCCTCGCGCTCGATGACGAAGTCACCGGCGTAGTTGGCGGCCTTGAGCACGGCGAAGAATTTCTTCCAGTTCACCTTGCCGGTGCCGACCACCTCTTCGCTGCCCCACACATTGGTTTTGGGCGACGGGTTGGCATCCTTGATGTGGATCTGGCGGGTGAAGGGCATCAGTTTTTCCAGCGCCGCCACCGGCTCGCCCATGCCGTACAGCAGCATGTTGGCGGGGTCGAAATTCACGCCCAGGTTGCCCATGCCCACCGCATTGAGGTAATGGGTCAGGCTGGTGGCGTCTTCCTGGCCGGTTTCCAGCAGCAGGTCCACGCCCTTTTCCTTGAAGAAGGTGGCAATCTCGCGCGAGCGCTCGACCAGCAGGGCGAAGCGCGGGTTTTCCATGTCGTGCGGAATGAAGCCGGCGTGGAAGGAAACGCGCTTGAGCCCCAGCGCGGCGGCCACGGCGGCGGACTGGTGGGCGGTGGCCAGATTGTCGTCCCAGTTCCAATCCGGGTTGATGCCGCCGGTGGCGCGGATGGTTTCATGGCTGGAATAGTTTTCGCCCTTGGTGGTCATCATGCCCGAGACGATCTCGATGCCGGCCAGCGCCAGTTTCTGCGCGCAGCCGGCCCACGCATCACGCGCGCCTTCGCTGTGGCGGCCGTCGCCGGCCTCGAACAACGGGTTCAAATACAGTTGCACGCGGGAAAGGCCGGTGGCCTTCACCTTGGCGATGAGATCCTCGGCGGATTTGGGTTGCAGCGACCAGGAGCAGACGGCGATTTTGGAGGTGGACATGGGGGTTGAAAGAGGATGAAGAATGGGAATCATTTCACAAACCGCTGCCGCGCCAGCGCGGCGCAACCGATGAAGCCGGCATCGCCGCCCAGGCTGGTGAAGCGGATGTCCGGGGTCGGCGCTTCGGCCACCGACCAGTTCTGCACATGGAAATTGGCCAACAGCGGCTTGAGCAATTGCTCGCCGGCGCCGGTGATGCCGCCGCCGATGATGATGGCTTGCAGATCAATCACCCGGCACAGATTCACGCAGCCGATGGCAAGGAACTCGGCGGCTTCCTCGATGATGCGGCGCGACAGGTCGTCGCCGTCCTTGGCGGCGGCAAACACATCCGAGGCCGTCATCTTGCGGGCCGGGTCGTTCATCACGCCCACCAACGAGGATTCGGCGCCGCGCGCGATCATCTCGCACACGCGCTCCACGATCGCGCTGGCCGAGGCATAGCGCTCCAGGCAGCCGTATTGGCCGCAGGCGCATTTGCGCCCGTTGGCCCGCACGATCATGTGGCCGACTTCCCCGGCCAGCCCGGTACCGCCCTCGAACATGCGGCCATCGAGCACCACGCCGGCGCCCACCCCGGTGCCCAGGGTGATCAGGGCCAGCTGCTTGATCTTGGGGTTGATCTTGTGGTAATGGCGGTATTCGCCAAAGGCCGCCGCATTGGCGTCGTTGGCGATGGTGATCTGCGCACTGGCCCCCATGCGGTTGGCCAGCATGGTGGTGACGGGGATGTTGTGCCAATCCTGCAAATTGACGCAGGCCTTGACCACGCCGGCGGGCGCATCCACCAAGCCGGGGAACCCGATGCCGATGCCGGCCAGCCCGGCGGGCTTGAGCCCCGCCTGGGCCGACAATTCCTCGGTCAGGCGCACCAGCGCATCCAGCACCACGCGCGGCGTGGAGTTGGTGGGCGTGGGCACCGTGCGCTGCACCACGATGCGGTCGTCGGCATCCAAAATGGCGGCCTTGACGAGGCTGCCGCCGACATCCAAACCAAGGCACAGGGGGGCGGTGGACATGGGTGAATTCCCGGAGAAAGGATGGGTTTACAGCGCCACGGTCTTGCCGCCGGCCTTCACGCTGGCCACTTCGGCCTCGATCAGGCGGATGGCGTTGGCGCCGTCGGCCAAGGTCACGGTGGTCGGCGCCTGGCCGGTCTTGACGCACTGGATGAAGTAGGCGATCTCGGCGCTGTAGCCCATGCCCTTGGGCAAGGCGATGGCCTGCGGCTCCTTGCCGGCTTCGAACAGGCGCAAGGGATTTTCCGCCGAAATGTCGAAGGTGGCCGTCGCCTTTTCAAAGTTCACGGTGTACTGCATGCAGAAGGGGTAGCCCACCGTCATCGCCCACGACCCTTCGGCGGTCACCATCGGGCCGTCGGGATAGTGGTACTGGGTCAGCAGATGGTCCGGCTCGCCGGAGATGCTGCTGTAGCCCACCGACGACACCGACGCCGGCATGCCGAAAAGGTGCAGCACGAAATCGGCGTCGTGGATGTGCAGGTCGAGGGCCGCGCCGCCGCAGGCCGCGCCGTCTTGGTAGAAACCGCCGCCCGGATGCGAAGCCGCGCGCTTGAAGGAAGCCGACAGCACCTTGCCGTACTTGGCGCTGGACACAGCCTCCTTGAGCCAAGTCCAACCTGGCCAGAAGCGCATGCAATGGGCGGGCATGGCGAAGACACCGGCCGCGGCGGCCAGGTCGGCGATTTTTTGCGCGTCGGCCGCGGTGCGGGCCAGCGGTTTTTCGACCAGCACATGCTTTTTGTTGGCAAAGGCGGCCGCGCACCACTCCATGTGGCCGGGGGTGGGCACGCAGATGTCCACCACCTGCACTTCGGGGTCGTTGATCAAATCGGCCGCCGAGGTGTATTTCTTCACCTTGGAGAAATCAAAACCGCCCTTGGCCTGGCCGTCGATGTTGCCGCCGGGGCGTTCTTCGCCATTGAGGCGCTTGGTGTTGCTGTCGGCCAAGGCAATCACTTCCACATCAGCCATTTCGGCGTAAGCGTCCAAATGGGTGAAGCCCATCATGCCCAGACCGACGACGCCGACTTTGATTTTTGCCATGGTGAAGAACCTTGCGAATGAGGGAAAGTGAATAGAGACGGCAAGATAGCCGATGGCGGCCGAAGTTGCGCCCCGCGCCCCGCGCACCTGCCCTACCATCCCGGCATGTCCGCTCCCTTGCGCCTATGCGTCATCCTGCCCGCCGCCGGTTCCGGCTCGCGCCTTGGCGCGGCCATTCCCAAGACGGAGTTTTCGCTGGGCGGAAAACCGGTATTCGCCCATGCCCTCGAAACCCTGCTCGGCTTCGTCGAAGTGGCGCAAGCATTGGTTTGCGTGCCCCCCGCCCGGCTGGAATCCTTTGCCCGCGACCACGGCGCCGTCGATGCCTTGCGCGACAAGCGGGTGCGGGTGATCGCCGGCAGCCCGGTGGAACGCTACGACACCATCCGCCTGGCATTGGCGCAGGTGGCGCCCGGCATCACCCATGTGGCCGTGCATGACGCGGCGCGGCCGCTGCTCTCGCCAGACTTGATCATGCGCCTGCTCATGGCCGCGCGCCACCACGGCGCCGTCTTGCCCGCCCTGCCGGCGGCCGACACCTTGCGGCGCGGCAGCGTGGCCGGCAAGGAGGCGCAAGTCTTGGGCGAAGTCGTCCCGCGCACAGGCCTGCTGGCGGTGCAAACCCCGCAAGTGTTCGCGCGCCAACTGCTCGAACGCGCCTATGCCAACCTGCCCAACCTGGACCCGGCCAGCATCACCGACGATGCCGGTTTGGTCGAAGCCCTGGGGCAGCAAGTCTTCGCCGTGATGGGCGAGCCGCGCAACCTGAAACTCACCCACCCGGCGGATTGGGAAATGCTCCAGGCGTTGGAATTGGCAAGCCGGGTGAAGGCACCGGGGGTGAAGGCGTTTTGTTGCAGGTGAAAAACAGGCGCGGCGACCCGCCGCGTTCCAGCCAATCTTGTTGAAAACAACGCGCCCCGAAACTTCGGCGCGCGTTGTGAATTCGACGGTTTTTCCGGACCCGGCGGGCCGCCGCGTCTACTTTTTACGCCTTTTCCCACTGCCCGCGCAGCAGTTTCACCGCCTCGGGCAATTCCTTGGCGGGATCGCCCGGCCGCCTGTGCTCGAAACTGACGAAGTCCTGGTAGCCGATTTCCTTCAAGGCGCGGAAGGCGTTGACATAGTCGTCGGCCGCGCCGTCGGAGCCGGGCATCCAGCGGCGCTTGCGGCTGGCGATGTGGACATGGTGCACATACTTGGCCGCCGACAACAACGCGCCGCGGTCGTCGGCCTCTTCCCAGGTCATGTGCCACAGGTCGGCCATCATGCACAGGCCCGGATGGGCCAGGTCGCGGCAGATCGAGGCGCCGTCGGCCAAGGTGCGCACGAAATAGGTCTCGTCGCGGTTGAGCGGTTCGAGCAGCATGCGGGTCTTGTGGGCCACGGCGAAGTCGCCCAATTCCCACAGCATCGGCAGCGCGCGCTTGGCGGCCTCGTCGCCCGCCGCCTTGTCCGCCTGCGCGGCGTGGTTCTTGGGGCGGTCCCAGCGGTTGAAGCCGGTGAGCAACTTGCGGGCGTCCATGTGGGGCAGAACTTTCAAGCCGTGGAAGTGCGGCACCCAGATGACACCGGTGGAACCGATGGCGCCGGCCGCCTCGAGCTGACGCTTCATCGAGTCGACGAACTGCTGGCGGACCTTGGGATTCTCGGCAATGGCCCAGCCCTGGAAGCCGGCGCAAATGGCGCTGACCGGCAGGGGATTGTCCTTGAGCGCCTTCTGGATTTCGGCCACCCTGCCCGGCAGACCGCCGCCCAGGATCTCGATGCCGTCGAAGCCGAGCTTCTTCGACCACTCGACTTTCTCGGCCATGCTCTTGCCCGGCAGCAGGTGGTGCTGGGCGGTCAGGCGCAAACGGGCGGCTGCGGCGGGCGCCGGCGGGGCGGAAGCAGAAGCGGTCACGGCCTCCTGCGCGCGGGCGGCGACCGGGCCAAGGGCCAGGGCTCCGGCGGAGGCGGCGGACAGGGACAGGAAGCTGCGGCGGTCGAGCATGGGGCTCCGGGGGAAGGGGCGGACGGGGCAAAGACGCCGGGGGAGCGGGGAGATTACAGGATAGGATGCGGGGATGGAAGAAGACAAGGAGCCGCCCCAGGGCTGGCGGGTGATGGAGCGCGGGTATCCTCACCCGCAAATGCCGCCCGGGGCTCAATGCCCCGGACGGCAAAGAGGTTGCCGAC
>CAZVNU010000107.1:3355-7451 GCA_964628335.1 uncultured Phycisphaeraceae bacterium | reverse complement strand
GCTTCCAAAACAAAAAAACCGCCGAGAGGCGGGTTTTTATTTTGGAAACTTGCGCCATGTTCATTGGTTGGTTTCAAAGGCTTGAACCGCGGCTTGCGGGTGCGTGATGCCCGCCGCATGGCTGGCCGCCTTGAGCAGGGGCTGGGCCAGCAGGCCGCCCATGGCCAGGGTGGCGATGGCCGCCACCAGCGCCGCCATGCGGCGCGAAGGGATCGGCAATTCGACCAGCGTGTTGTTGTCGGGGCCAAGCAGCACCGTCCAGGCCAGTTTGAGGTAGTAGCCGGCGGAGATGGCCGAGTTGATCACCAGCAGCACCACCAGACCCAGGGCGATGGCCGAAGTGCCGGCGGACAGCGTGGCATTGGCGATCACCAGCTTGCCGATGAAGCCGCCAAACACCGGCAGCCCCATCAGCGACAGCGAGCAGACGGCGATGATGGCCGCCAGCATCGGGTGGCGGTGGCGCAGGCCAGACAAACTGCTCCAAGAGGAGGCATCATGGCCGTGCGGGTCGACCAAACAACCCAACGCGGCCAGCACCCCCAGGGTGCCCAGCGCGTAAACCGCCAGATAGAACAGCAAGGCGGCGATGCCGTTGGAGGTGTCAAAACCGCCGGTGGCCACCAGCATGGCATGCATCCGATCCCACAGAGTGAGGGCGGTTTCGGAGTCGGTTGCGGTGGCGGCCGTCAGCAGTTGCGGCCCGGCGATCAAGCCCAGCAGCAGGTAGCCGCTTTGGGCGATGGACGAGGCGCCCATCATGCGTTTGGCGTTTTTGGAAATGACCCCCAGGGTGTTGCCCACCAGCATCGAGACGATGGCCATCACCGTGAGCAAGGCCAGGATGATGTCGGGCAGCGGGGTGAGGCCTTGCTTGGTCGGCACCCAGCCCACCGTGCCCAGCACCAGAATCAGGGCGGCAAAGCCGGCGATCTTGGGGATGACGGCCAAAAAGGCGGTGATCGGGGTGGCGGCGCCTTCGTACACATCCAAGGTGTAGGCGTGCATGGGGGCGGCGGCGATCTTGAAGGCGATGCCGGCCACGGCCAGCGCCACCCCGGTGAGCATCAGGGGCGAGGGCGCACCGTGCGCGTGCACATAACGGCGGATCTCGGCGAGCTCGGTGTGGCCGGTGGCGCCGTACATCAGGGCGAAGCCGAACAAAAAGACGGCGGCGGCCATGGCGCCCAGGAAGAAATACTTGATGGCCGATTCGGGCGCGCGGGCGTCGTCGCGCGAGCAGGCGATCATCACATACGAGGGCAGCGACACCAATTCCAGCGCCAGCAGCAGCCAGACCAGGTCGCCGGCCCCGGCGCACAGCATGGCGCCGGCCATCGACACCAGGGTGAAGGCGAAGAACTCGCCGCGGTAATCGTCGCCGGCCTCAAACACCGGCGCGGCTTCGGCATCGAGCACCTGGCGCAAACGGTCGGGCACTTTGGCGCTGACCATCAGCAGCAATGCACCAAGCACGCCGATGGCGATTTTCAGGAAGGAGGGCAGGTTGGGCAGGTCCACCGGCGAAGTCCACGCCGCCCCGCCCGGCAGCGGCATGGCGGCCAGCAGGGCGGCGAAGATCGCGGCGAACACGGCGATGACCGAGGTGTAGTTGCGCACCTGGCGCTTGGGGGCAAGGCCGGTGGCCAGACACAGCAAGGCGCCGCCAAACAGGGTGATTTCGGGCAACAGGCGCGGGGCTTGATCGAGAAATGTCATGGGTTATTGCCCTCCGTGGGGGGAGGTGGCGGCGGGCGCGGGGGAAGCGGCAGGGGCGGGTGCGGTGGCCGGATACAGTTCATTGAGCCGGTCGTTCACCGGTTGTGAAAGGTGCTTGACCGCCGGTTGCAGGGCATCGGTCAGCGGCTTGGGATACACGCCGATCCACAGGCAAACCAAAGCCAGCGGCAGCAGCACGGCGATTTCGCGCGTGGACAAGTCATGGTCGTGGGACTTGACCGCGCCGTGTTCGCCGGTGACCTCGAATTTGACCACATGCAATTTGCCAAAGGCGATGCGGCCGACCAGATGCAACACATAGATGGCGGCCAGAATCACGCCAAGGCCGGCCAATACGGCGTAGACGCTTGGCAACCACAGCGGCGCATGGGCGGTGTCCACCCGGCCGTTGAAGGAACCGATCAGGCAGAGGAATTCGCCGACAAAGCCGGACAAGCCGGGCAGGCCGACCGAGGCGAAGGCGAACACGCCAAAGAAGAAGGCCCACAGCGGCATGATGCGCGCCAGCCCCGACAGGCGGTTGAGGTCGCGGGTTTGGAAGCGGTCGTACACCATCCCCAGGCAGATGAACATGCCGCCGGTGGCGATGCCGTGCGAGAGCATGTAGACCATGGCGCCGGTGGCGCCGATGCTGTGGCTGTCAAAGGCGAACAGGGCCAGCACTGCAAAGCCCATGTGCGAGACCGAGGAGTAAGCCACCAATTTTTTGGCATCGGTTTGCACCCAGGCGATCAGGGCGGCGGCGATCACGCCGACGACCGCCAGTCCGCCGATATAGGGCGCCAGCGCCAGTGCGCCAAGCGGCAGCATCGGCAGGGCGATGCGCAGCAGACCGTAGGGGCCGAGCTTGAGTACCAGACCGGCCAAGTCCACCGAGCCGGCGGTGGGGGCCTCGGTATGGGCCAAGGGAAGCCAGGTGTGGAAGGGGAACAAGGGGGTCTTGATGCCAAGGCCGGCCAAGAAGGCCAGCATGACGCCGGTTTGCTCGGTGGCGGTGAGTTTTTGGCCTACTTTCCAAAGGTCCTGGATATCCCAAGACCAGTGGCCGTTGATTTCCGGCTGTGACCCACGCCACGCCACGTAGATGACACCGGCGAGCATCAGCATCGAGCCGGTGAAGGCGTAGAAGAAGTAGGTCTTGGCCGCATGCAATTTGTTGCCGTGGCCGAACTGCGCGATCAGGAAGAACAGGGGCAGCAGCGTCACTTCAAAGCAGGTGTAGAAGAACACCACATCGCGGGCCAAGAAGGTGCCCATCAGGGCGGCTTCGAGCACATGCAGCCAGAACTGGAAGGTGCGCATGTCGTGCTTGACTTCAAGCAGCGAGCCGACCACCACGATGGGCATCAAAAAGGCGGTCAACAGCAGCAGCGACAGTGAAATGCTGTCGATGCCGAAGGAGAACTTCAGGCCCAGCGCCGGCAGCCAGTTGAACTCGCCAAGGAATTGCAGGCGGCCCGGGTCCGACCAGTCGAAGTGGTAGGCGATGATGACGGCCATCACCAAGGACAGCGTGCTGGTGACGGCGGAATAAATCCACGCGGCTTTGCGCTCGCGCAGGGCCGGGACGGGCAGGAGCAAGCCGATGGCGAAGACCATGGGCAGCAGCATCTGCAGGGGAAGAATCCAGTTGAGCATGAGATCGGAAGGAATGAGAAACTAAGGGTGAAGAACGGGGCGCAGGCGGCTCCCTTTAGTGGGCCTTGGCATACAGCGCGTAGAGCAGGAACAAGCCGACCATCGCCAGACCGCTCAGCATGGCCAGACCGTGGCCTTGCAGGCGGCCGTGCTGGCCTTCTTGCGAGACCTTGCCCCCAAGATGGGGGATGCCGGCCAGGAAGCGGATGAAGGCGTCGATGATCAAGGTGTCCACCATGTACAACAGGCGGCCGGCGATGTGCAGCGGTTTGACGATCAGGCGGTCGTAGAACTCATCCACAAACCATTTGCCGGCCAAGATACGCACCAATGGGGCTGCCGCCGCGGCCACGCGGGTGGAAAAGGCACGGTTGAAATGGTGGGTGAAGAAAGCCAGGGCGATGCCGCTGACGGCGACCAGACCCGAGAGAATCATCAGGCGGGTGTGCAGGGTGTGGCTGGCTTCGTCATGGTGCATGTGCACGCCGGCCACTTTGGCGACCAACTCGGTGAGCGGGCCTTGCAGCAAGGCGCCGGCCGCCAACGCACCCATCGCCAACACCAGCAGCGGCAGGTTCATCGGCCACATCGGCATTTCATGCGGCTCGTGGGCATGATGGCTGTCATGGCCGTGGGCGGGGTCGCCGTGGGGATGCTCGTCGCCCATTTCATATTGGGTTTCGCCCAGGAACACCGTGCACCACAGGCGGAAGGTGTA
>CAZVNU010000107.1:705-3345 GCA_964628335.1 uncultured Phycisphaeraceae bacterium | reverse complement strand
AAGGTGTAGAAGGCGGTCAGGAAGGCGGTGAACAGGGCCACGGCGAACAAGGTGACATGGAGCGCCCCGCCCTTTTCCAAGGTTGCCGCCAGAATGGCGTCTTTGGAGAAGAAGCCGGCGGTGAAGGGGAAGCCGGCCAGGGCCAGGCAACCGGCGAACATGAGCCATTTGGTCCACGGCATTTTTTTGCCGATGCCGCGCATCTTGGTGATGTCGAGCTGGCCGGCCAGGGCGTGCATCACGCTGCCGGCGGCCAGGAACAGCAAGGCCTTGAAGAAGGCGTGGGTGACCAGGTGGAACACCGAGGCTTCCGGGTGGCCGGCGCCCAACCCCAGGAACATGTAGCCCAACTGCGAGACGGTGGAGTAGGCGAACACGCCCTTGAGGTCATTGTTGCACAGGGCGATGGTGGCGGCCAGCAGCGCGGTGGCGCAGCCGACGATGGCGATCACGGTCAGGGCGTGCGGCACGGCTTCAAACAGCGGGAACATGCGGGTGATCAGGTAGATGCCCGAGGTCACCATGGTCGCCGCGTGGACCAACGCCGACACCGGGGTCGGGCCGGCCATGGCGTCCGGCAGCCAGACATACAGCGGGAACTGCGCCGATTTCCCGAAGGCGGCCAGCATCAGGCAGAAGGCGATCGGGGCGAGGGCAAGCATGCCGGCTTGGGCCGCCGCAGGGACTTGGAGAAGGATTTCCTGGATGTCAATCGTCCCGAATTCCGCCCAGCACAGGAAAATGGCGATCAAAAACCCCAGGTCGCCGATGCGGTTGACGATGAAGGCCTTTTTTCCGGCCGCCACCGCGGCGTCCTTGGTGTAGTAGTAGCCGATGAGCAGGTAGGAGCAGAAACCCACGCCTTCCCAGCCCAGGAACAACACCAGCAGGTTCTTCGCCATGACCAGGGTGGTCATGGCGAAGATGAACAAAGCCACCGCGAAAAAGAAGCGGCCGATATGGGCATCTCCCTTCATATAACCCACGGCGTAGATGGCGATCAGGGAGCCGATGCCGGTCACCACCAGCAGCATGACGCAGGTGAGCGGGTCGATCCAGTAAGACATGGAGCCCTGCAGGCCGCCAACATCAATCCAGTCGAACATTTCAACCGACAGACGGAAGCCGGCCGCCAGCCCGCCATTGGCGGCGATGAACACGGTGGCGGCAAAGGCGGTGACGATAGAGGCGACGCAGGCCCAGCCGGAAAATTTGCGCAGGGTGCTTTGGGTGCCCATCCAAGCGCACGCCAGCGCGCCCAAAGCGGGCACCCAAGGAATGAGTTTGGCGGCGACAGTCAGCTGGGCTTCGAGGGGGGTGGTCATTGAACGAGTGAAGAGTGGGGGGGCGGGGCTGTCGGCAGGCGGCATCAGCCATTCAAGTCATGCCAGGCATCGGCGTCGAGCGTGCGGCGGCGGCGGAACAGGAACACCACCAAACCAAGCGCCAAAGCGGCTTCGCAGGCGGCCACGGTAAGGATGAAAATGACGAAGGATTGGCCAGCCAGGTTGCCATGGTGTTTGGCGAAGGCAATCAGGGTGACGGCGATGCCTTGGAACATCATTTCCGTGCATAAAAACATCAGAATCAGGTTGCGGCGGGTGACGAAGCCAATCAAGCCCAACACAAACAGGGCCGAGCCGATGGCCAGGTAATGCGCGAGCGTCAATTGTGATAGGGAGGCAAGGGGCAGCATGGGGGGCGTTTTGAGGGGAGAGGAAATGATGCCGGGTTTTGCCGTTTGGGCAGGCCGGTCAGGCGGACTGGGGCGGCAGCACTTCATCCTCGTTGTGCACGCGCATCTTGGCGATGACCACGGCGCCGATCAGCGACACCAGCAGCAGCACACCGGCCAGTTCGATGGCGAAAGGATGATTCTTGAACAGGTCAAGCCCCACCTCTTGGGTGTTGCCGATTTTTTCCACCGGCAATGCCAACACTTTTTGCGTCATGATGGACGCTTGCGCCGTATCGGTGTCGCCAGCGGGCAATTGGCCGTCAAAAGCCACGCAAAGCAGGGTGGCCAGCAGCAGGAACCCGGTCAAACAAGCCCACAAAGGCTCGCGCGCGATTTTGTCATAGCCTTGGGCATCCTGGGCATCATCCACATGCTTGGCATTGCTTTGCGGCGGGCTGGCCAGCATGATGACGAACATGTAAGTGACCAGGATGGCCCCGCCGTAAATGATGACCGCCGCCGTGGCCACAAACTCAGCCGACAGCGTGAGAAACAGCCCGGCACAAGCCAGCACCACCAAGATGAACCACAGCGCCGCATAAACCGGCCGCGTGTGGGTAATCACCCGCACCGCCGCCGCCAGCGCGATGAAGCCAAACACATAGTGGTAGAGGAACGCGGCCTTATCCATGCCCAGCTCTTCACATACTTTGCCGCAAGCGCAAGGGCAAAAACGCATCCACAGCCCCCCCAAAGCCGCACAACCCAAAAGCGCCCCGATCGCCGCCCAAGATTTGCGCTTGGGTGCCCGGGGCATCAGCAGGCAAATGGCCACCGCCCCCAAGGCGGAGGCCGCGTAAATCACCCAGGAAGCGGAAACAGAGGACAGGAGGGTCATAGGCCTAGAAAAAGCGGTCGGAGAAGGAAAAAGGGAAGCGGGCAAGGATAGGGGTGAAGGGCGT
>CAZVNU010000107.1:0-695 GCA_964628335.1 uncultured Phycisphaeraceae bacterium | reverse complement strand
GCGTCGAGTGCAACCAATGGCTGGGAGGCGGCAGGGTTCGGGTCAAGGAACCGTGACCGTCAGGGGCGGGCGTAGAGGCGTTCCCAAAAGAATAAAAAGGGGCCTGTCCCCTTGACAATTTATTTTTGCGCTGTATTCTCCCCTCATGGCCCGCCAACCCCGCCGTCTGCAAGTGCGCCCGCACACCATCACTTATTACCACACCATGTCACGGTGCGTGCGTAAGATGAAATTACTCGATGATGTGAAAAGAAAAGACTTTATGCTTTCTTGGCTCAAGCAGTTGCATGCTGTGTATGCGGTCGAGGTTTGTCGTTATTCCATGATGGGTAACCACTTTCACCTTATTTTGCGGATCAATCTTGCCATGGGACAGGGGTGGGCTGCGCGTGAGGTGGTGGAGCGTTGGGTGCGGCTGCATCCACCGCGCGACTGGGGCTATCGTCCGTTGACTGGCGAAGCACTTGAGGGGTGGATTGCCAGTCAGGCGCAAATTCCCGAAATGGTGGAGAAGTTGCGTGAGAAGTTGGTCAGTCTGGGCCAATTTATGAAGGATTTCAAGCAGCGCGTGGCGGAGGTGTTCAACAAGGCGGACGAGGCTTCCGGCGTGTTTTGGGGCGGGCGCTACACCTGTGTGCCCATCGAGAGCGAATCGCAGCTTTTGGCCTGCATGGCCTATGTGGATTTGAATCCCC
>CAZVNU010000106.1:0-7478 GCA_964628335.1 uncultured Phycisphaeraceae bacterium | reverse complement strand
TGCGCCGCAAGACCAGCCCGGATCTGATCAAGACCCTGCTCAAGAAGTTGCGCACCCGCATCAAGGGCATGGCCATCCGCACCACCTTCATCAGCGGCTTCCCCGGCGAAACCGAGGCGCAGCACCAGGAGTTGCTGGCCTTCGTCAAGGACTTCGGCTTTGAGAACATGGGCGTGTTCCCCTATTCACCGGAAGAAGGCACCAAGGCCGGCGGCCTGCATGCAAAAGCGCAAAAAGCCGGCGGGGCGATTGACGACGCCACCGTGGCCCGCCGCGTGGAAGAACTGATGCTGGCCCAGCAGGAGGTGGCCTTCGCCCGCAACCGCATGCTGGCCGGACCGGAAGAAGCCAACCAAGGCCAGGAATTCGATGTGCTGATCGACCGCGCCATGAAGAGCAGCGGCAAAGCCACCGCCGGGGTGGGCAAAGGCGGCTCGCTGTATGCAGGCCGCACCCGCTTCCAAGCGCCGGACATCGACTCGATCACCTTCGTGCAAAGCGCCAAGAAACTGCACCCCGGCGAACTGGTGCGCTGCCGCATGGTGGATGTCAACGGCTACGACCTGGTGGCCCGCCCCATCGAAGATCTGGAAAAGAAAGTCGGCTTGCCGATTTTGAAGATGGCGCACAAGCATTGAGGGCGGACCCAAAACACAAGAATCCCGCCCCATCCGATGCGGGATCTTGTGGCTGGTTCATTTTTTGACGGGTGGGGCGGCGATATCTTCGATGTGGAGAGAATGTCTTTTAGTTGTTCCTGTGAAAATGAGCCTTTGGCTATTTCTTTTTCCACTTTCTCCTTCTCATGGAATGCAGACACCGTGTGCCTTAGGGACGCGCTGTACTCCTTCGCTTCCTGTTTACTCCATTTTTTCTGTCCCATGATCCGACTCCTGTTTTTTTTGCTTCCTCGGCAACGGAAGAAGTTGCCAAGACAAGCATGGACAGGAGGATGACGAATTGTTTTTTTTCATGATGAGTGGCGATCAAAAATGAGTTGGTGGCGAAGATGATTGTTAAAAAGATATTTAATGGGATGCTCACAAAAAACGCCTCCCGCAACAAGTGTGCCATGGGTCAATTCACGGAGGTCAGCTGCGCGGCCGGATTTTTCGCCGGCTCCTTCCACACTCCATACGCCGCCTCGACCTGGGCCTTGGACAGGCCCTCGGCCTGCGGATGCACGGTCATGCTGGTGAGCCAGCGCGAACCGGCCGGGCGGTAATTGAATTCCCCCACCAGTTGCTTTTCCATCTCGGACAGGTGGGCGGCGCCGTAAAACAGCGCGATGGATTTGGCATGCGGCTGCCCACTCAGGGCTTCCTGAAGTTTTTTGAGGGCGGCCGCGTTGCGGTCATTCAAGATCGTTTCCATCAGACTGGCGGAAAACGCGACTGGCATTTTTTCCTGCGCCAAAGTCCGCACCAGGGTCATGCGCATTTGGGTGCGCAATGCCGGCTGGCTTTCCAGCGCCCACAGGCCAAGGACCATCAACGGATTGTCGCCGGACAAAAACGAGCGCAGCAGGCCGAATTGCGCCACCGCCTGGCGGGCTTCTTCGCCGGCGGGGCCTTCCAGTGCGGCCTTGGCTTGCAGTCTTTCCTGCAATTCTTCCACCGTCATGTCGGCGTTTTTGAAGTGGGTGCGGCGGTAATCAATGCCGGTCATTTGCGAAACCAAGCCCAGCGCCTTGGCCAGGCGGGAATAGCCGTCTTCCCCCTCGCGGCGCTGCTTGGCGCGCGCCGCCAAGGCCTCCGGGTCGCGCAATCCCACGCCCTCGAACAGCACGATGCTTTGCGCATCAAGGTGCTTTTGCAAGGCGGCGTAATAGGCGGGCTCCCCGATGTGGATGGCGCCGGTGAGATACACCACCGGCCCCTGCCCCGCCGGCTCGAATTTACGCACGCACACCGCCAGGGTGAAGGTGTCTTCCGCCGGGCGCCGGACGCGCACATAGGGTCTGGGCTCGGCCACTCTCACCACGGCGGCCAGCGGCGTGGGCTCCGGCCCGGTCCGCACCACCGGCTCGGCGGCGCAGGCTCCCAGCACAGCCAGCAGCAACAGCGGCAAGGGACGGAAAAAACACGCAGGGGAAAGGCGGATGGGCATGGGGTCAACCGGTTGAAGGGATGGCTGATGCGTGTGATGCGTGGGGCGGCCGTTTTTTCCACGGCGAACGGGGCCTGATCCGGGTGAACCCCATGACGCCTGCCTGCCGCAACGGGCCAAGTTGCAACCCCGGTATTTTCGCCCCTGCCGGGCGAAAGTCAATGCTTTTTTAAAAAAATCAGGGCTGGCGGGTCAGTGGGGCTGCTTTTCAGGAGAACCTATGAAACACCTCCTCCTCGCCAGGGTTGGCGCCAAAAAGTAGACGCGACGGCCCGTCGCGTTCGCTGAAACCCGAACCCGACCCGCGCGCGCCGAAACACCGGCGCGCATCGCTTCAAAGACCTCTCATCCCACGCGGCGGGCCGCCGCGTCTACTTTTTTCAGAGGGGTTGTGCCCTTGACCCGCCAGCCCTGAAAAAATGTCGGCCAATGCCGGTGTCTACGCCTCTTCCAACGCGCCCTCGTCAAAAAAACGGCGCAGGATCGCGGCCGCCGCCAAGGCGTCGCGCCGGGCTTTTTTCTGGGCACGGGTCAGGCCGCTGCGGGCCATCGCCTCGTCCGCCTCGTCGCTGGTGGTGCGTTCATCGACCAAAAACACCGGCAGGCCGGATTTCTCTTTGAGTTCCTTGCCCAGTTTGCGCGAGGCCGCAGCCGCCGGACTGTCGCGGCCGTCCATGTGCAAAGGCAAACCCATCACCAAGGCATCGGGCCCTTCGCGCTTGACCGCCGACAAAACCATCCGCATGCGCTCATCGGGGGAGGCGGTGTGAATGACATCCAAAGGCGTGCAGATGCCGCTGGCCTTGTCACCCAGGGCCAAGCCGGTGCGTTTGCCGCCGGGATCGACGCATAAAAAGGAGGTGGGTGTCTTCATTCGGGTCATTCATCCATGCCAAGGGTTGCCACCCGCACGCCCAACTTGCGCCGCAACCACACCCGGTAAGCGTAATACGCCAAGCCGATCGCCACCAGTGCGCCGCCCAAAAAACGCAGCGGGTCGACACGCAGCCGGTCGAGCAAAAACGCCGCCAGCACGCCGCCGCCAAGGAAGCCGGCCAAAATGCCGGCCAGCACACCCAACTTGCCAAGTGAAGGCCGGTGCCCGCGCAGCCAGTAGCCGACCATGATGCCAAGATCGGTGACGATGCCGGTGACATGGGTGGTGCGCAGCACCAAACCCAGATACGAACTGGCCATGCCGTTTTGCAATCCACAGGCCGCCGCCACCGCCAGCGTGCTCCACATCGGCCAAGGCCCCAACATCCAGGCCGACACCAGAATCATCACGCCCTCCAACGCCAGCACCAAGCCGTAGCGGCGGCCCGGCAGCAGCACGCGGTGGCCGATGATGGCCCCCGACAGCACCGCGCCCCCGAAGAACGAGAGCAAAATGGCGGCGGCCACCAGCGTCTTTTGTGAAAAATCCCCGCGCCCAAGAAAAATGCCCAAATGGGTGGCGGTGCCGCTCATGTGCGACACCGGCACTTCAAAGGCGGTCAAAAAAGCATGGGCATTGATGAAGCCGGCCAACCCCGCCAAGGCAAAGCCCCAGACCGCCACCAACCACACCGGCCATTGCTCGGCAATGGCGGCGGGAACGGGGGAGGCGGGAGTTAGCGAGCGCATGGGATCGGCATAGACTAACCAAAGTCCTGTTGGGGGGTAAAATCCCAAAAAAAATTAGCCGAACACCGCAATTGGCCCGACAATGCACCCGTCAGCGCCCACATCCGCATCAAGCAGTTCACCGATCCCGGAGCCCCCATGCCCCCTCGCCCATCTCGCCCATCTCGCCCATTGTCCCGCGCTTTCACCATCATCGAGGCGCTCGTGGTGATCGGCACCGTCTCGCTACTGCTCTCGCTGCTGCTGCCTCAATTGAATGATGCCAAATCCGCCGCCAAAAGCGTGGTGTGCGGCAGCCACTTGCACAGCCACGGGACAGCCCTGACCCTCTATGGCCATGACAACAAGGGTGCCTTCCCGGATTTGTTTTACAGCTTCACCCCGGGCAACAATCAGGCCAACACCGTGGTCATTCAATTCAAGCCCAAAAAGGCCGCCACTTCCGGCTGGTCTTATTTCTCCCCCCGCTCGATGGTCTGTCCCTGCGATGACCACCCCAACCAAGTGCATGTGATTGACGACCACACCGGCGCCATCTCGGACATGCCTTGTTCCTACGACATCAATGTGGATTTTCTGCTGCGCGGGCACACCCACGATCAAATCAAAAACCCGCATGGCTTGGCTTTGATGTTTGACGGCAACATCGGCGATGGCGTCAAACAGGGCGCTTATTTGGGCACCCAAAGTTGGGCTGGCGGTGCGGTCAACTATCGACACTTCCCTCGGGATGTGGTGAACAATGGAAATGGAAATGGAAATGGAAATGGGAATGGGAATGGGAATGGGAATGGGAATGGGAACAACACCCCCAATACGAGAACAGGTAAATTGGCGAATGTGTTGTGGGCTGATGGCCATGTCACTTCGGAACCTGCACTACCGCTCTCGGCGCTCATCATGCAAGGCGATTCTGAATGGATTCATGGCAACGGAGGTGGCAATGGCAACGGCAACGGCAACGGGAATGGCAACGGGAATGGCAACGGGAATGGCAACGGGAATGGCAACGGGAATGGGAATGGGAATGATTAATTCCCATTTCCAAACATAAGTCAATTTATTTTCTTATATTGCCACCATTATGGCCTTTGATGTTTCCTCATTCCACGCATTTGCCAACCGTTTGCTGACCCGCTTGGGCGATGGGCGCGACAAAATTCAGCGCGTGGGTGCTTTCTTGGCCGAGCGAATTGGCGCGTGGCTTGGGGCTCTTAAAAAAATCGGCGACCTCCCCCTGCCCTCGATGGATTTTCTTGAGCGGCTCAAACCTCGTCCGGGCAACAGCGCCCTGATGGACAATCTACAGGACACGAAAGAGCGCGTGGCCCAACGCTTGAGTGAACGGCTGACCGCGCTTTGGTGGCGCGTTGAAATGCGCTGGGCGGCCTTTTGGCGCAGGTTGTCCGGCACCTCCCACAAGATGGCCGAGAAACTTGCCGACCAGGAAAATGTGCTGGAAAACCGCATAGAACGGCTGTTTCCCGTCTTCACCCAAATGCTTCACAACGCAGCCAACCCGGTGCGCTGGTTGCGCCAAGATCGCCGCCGCGGCTTGGTCTTGGCTTCAGTCCTTTTCCTGATGAGTTTCGGCACCTTGCTCTTCCGCCTGGGCGCGTTCACTCCGCACGACGACTCGGGATACGCCAACAATCATGTTTTGCTCTATGACCTGAACACCCGACGGCTCAAGGCCTTTCCTCCGGGCACCCAGCCCGGCGCCAACGGTTCGGCCGGCATTCTGATGTACACCCATCCTGACGGGCCGCAACCCAAAATCGGCATGACGCTTGAAGAACTGCAGCAGGCCGGCATGGTGGTGAGCTGGCTGTACCGCTTGGATACGGGAAATTGGATCGGCCAATACGCCTCGCCCGACGAACCGGAAACATGGATCGACGACGATTCCCGTGGCTTCAAAGGCTGGCTGAACCGCCGTCAGGCTGAAGTGAAAAAACGCGCCGGCGACAGTCCCTTGGTGCCCTGCCTTACCCGGATAGGCGACTTGAAAAGGGCAACCGCCGAGTCAACCCCCAAGTAAGGCGTATCATCCGAGCCATGCAGCCCGTCGCCCTGCTCAACCTCGTCGGCTTCTCCCGCAGCCTGCTGCCCCACGCCCCGCGCATCCGCGCCTGGGCGGAGGCGCAAGGTTGCGCCTCTCTCACGCCGCCCTTCCCCGCCGTCACCTGCTCTGCGCAATCGTCGATGCTGACCGGCCTGCCGGTGGCCGGGCACGGCATCGTCGCCAACGGCTGGTTCCACGAGGACACCCAAGAGGTGCGCTTTTGGCTGCAATCGAACAAGCTGGTGGCCGGCGAAAAAGTGTGGGACGCGGCCAAGGCGCGCGACAAGGCTTTCACCTGCCTGAACGCGTTCTGGTGGTTCAACATGTATTCCTCCTGCGACTGGAGCGTGACGCCGCGCCCGCAGTACCGGGCCGACGGGCGCAAAGTGCCGGATTGCTACTCGGAGCCGCCGGAACTGCGCGACGAGTTGCAGGCGCAATTGGGAACTTTCCCGCTGTTTCGCTTCTGGGGACCGCTGGCCGACATCACCTCGACCCAGTGGATCGCCGACGCCACCAAGCTGGCATGGGACGCCAAGAAGCCAACGCTGACTTTGGTTTACCTGCCGCACTTGGACTATCCGCTGCAGAAGCTGGGGCCGGGGCATCCGGATATTCCCGGCGAAGTGGCCAAGTTGGATGCCATCGTGGGCGACTTGCTGGACTTCTTCGCGGCCAAGAGCGTGAAGGTGTTGGGGGTGTCGGAGTATGGCATCGAACCGGTGGACCGGGTGGTTTATCCCAACCGCATCCTGCGCAAGGCAGGCCTGCTCAACTTGCGCCTTGAAAACGGCCGCGAACTGTTGGATGCCGGCGCCAGCCGGGCCTTCGTCGTGTGCGACCATCAGGCGGCGTTGGTGTATGTGAAGGACAAGGCGGACGAGGCGCAAGTGCGGGCGCTGTTGGCCAAGCTTCCCGGCGTCGCCCGCGTGCGCGAGAGCGCCCACCCGCAGGGCGGCGCCTTCGCACTCGAAGCCGCGCCGGGCGCCTGGTTCGCCCACGACTGGTGGCTGGACGACGCCAAGGCGCCGGACTACCAGAAGACCGTGGACATCCACCGCAAGCCGGGCTATGACCCGCGGGAGTTGTTCAGCGACAAGAGCATGCCGCAAATGGCGTGGCGGTTGCTTAAGCGCAAGTTGGGGTTCCGGACACTGCTGGATGTGGTGCCGTTGGACGCTTCCGTGGTGAAGGGATCGCATGGGCGGGTGGAGATGCCGATGGAATTGATGCCGGTCTTGATCGGACACGGTGGACAAGACGGCGCCCTGCCGATGGAATCGGCGAAGGGGGTCGTGTTGGGGGATGTTTTTGGATGATGCTCCTTTTCCCCCGAGCTTGCGCTCGGGGCTCGTGAGCGCCAGTCCCCCTTCCCCCCGCTAAACTCCCGCCTTCCCCATACCCCACATACTGCGAGTCCCCCATGGCCCAGAAGAAAATGAAAGCCCTGCTCAAGTCCAAGCGCGAAGTCGGCATTTGGATGGACGAGGTGCCGGTGCCCACCATCGGTCCCGACGAGGTGCTCATCAAGGTGGACCGCACCGGCATCTGCGGCACCGACCTGCACATCTACAAGTGGGACGGCTGGGCCCAGCGCACCATCCCGGTCCCCATGGTGGTCGGCCACGAGTTCGTCGGCACCATCGCGCAAGTAGGCGCCAATGTGCGCAACTACAAG
>CAZVNU010000105.1:0-7517 GCA_964628335.1 uncultured Phycisphaeraceae bacterium | reverse complement strand
GCCCCGGGCGGCATTTGCGGGTGGGGACACCCGCGCTCCAACACCTGCCAGCCCTACCTGCGGATGGCGAGAGGGCATGTCGATAAGGCCATATAAAATATCGAAAATAAATAAATTATATAAAAATAAAATAAAAGTGACAAAAAAGTTTTGACAGAGCGTCTCGCCGTCTTATAGTGCGTAGGTCAATGTTTCGCGCTCCATTCGGAGTTGTGGACCTCAGACTCACGAAACCGTTTCACCGTTTTCCTGATCCCCGCGCCATCCCCTTTTTCCCAATGCCAAGTTGGATGTTCCAACTTGGCGCCCCCGGTCGGACCCCCTCGCCCAACCCCTGTTCTTTTTCATCCTTATTCCGGGAATTCCCGGAGCCAGTAAGGTGAGGGACGCGAGACCGGTTTTCAACCAAGTCCAGGCGCAAGCTTGGCACACACAAGGAGAGACACCATGTCTCAGCAATCCAAGAAGTCCGGTTTCACGCTCATCGAACTGTTGGTGGTCATTTCGATCATCGCCCTCTTGCTTGGCATTTTGGTGCCGGTGCTGGGCGTGGCCAAGAAGAATGCGAACATCCTCAAGGAGTCGGTCAACCTGCGCAACATCCACGCGGCCTTGGCCACCTACGGCACCAGCAACAAGGACTGGTTCCCGGGCTACACGGCGTCCGGCAAGATTGCCGGCGTTGCTGGCACCGTCGTCACGGACTTCAGCGGCAAGTATTACGCTTCTTTGAGCAATGCGGCCTCGGCCACCGCCGCCACCACCGCCACCGCCAACACCACCTCCTATGCCCAGGCCGTGCTGTTGGATGAAGGTGGTTCGACCCCCGCCCAGTGGGTCTCGCCCGGCGAAACCAATGTCACCGGCGGAAATACGGCGGTGACTCATGAGAGTGGCACTGTGTTTGAAGCCGTCGCGACCAAGACCACCCAGGCTATCACCGCGGCTGCCACCAGCAGCTCCACCGAGGGCAATGTGTCGGTGTTCAATAGTTCGTTCGCCGTGTTGGCCTATGGCGGCACCCTGAAGGCCGAGTGGAAATCCAACCAGAACCAGCAGGCGGTGGTGTTGGGCTCTCGCATGCTCGGCGGCGGTGCTGCGGCATTCGATACTTCTGCCACGAACACCTTCAACAGCGTGTGGACTGACAACAACAGCGGCTCCTACAAGGGCTCCTTGGTGCGCGGCGACACTTCGACCGTGACCGAAACCTTCAAGCGCACCGACATCGAGTTGCCCTTCGGCACCCTCAAGTACGGCTCGGTGGCTGGCACGCCTTCCACCGCAACCACAGCTGTGGTGGGTCCCTTTGGCCAGGTGACGGTGATCACCGGCGCAGCCACCTATGGCACCACGGCCGGCGATATCGGCGCTTCCGTCGTCACGGGTGCATTCACCACCGGCCAAATTGTTTCCGGCCTCAACTAAACCATGACGGTGTGATTTTGAAAAACCCAGGCCCATGGCCTGGGTTTTTTGCATGCAGGGCTGGCGGGTCAGTGTGGCACGGGCGCCCCGCCCGTGTGTTGAATGCGGTGCGCTTCGCGGCGCGATGAGGAACAGGGTTTGGCCGGCTTGCGTCTGCACGCGGGCCGGCGCATGGACTTGGGCAACGCCCAAGAGGGGCGTTGGACACGGGGGCAAGATGTCCATGCCACACCCGCCAGCCCCACGGACCCGCCAACCTTGGGTGGGGGCTTGGGCGGTTGCGGGGGAGATAGCGTTTTCTCTAGAATTCTCCATCCATGAAGAACAAACAAAGCAAGTTGGGGGTGGAGCGGGGCGCGACGCTTCTGAGGGCCGCCCGGCTCACCGCCCGTCCCGCCGTTTTTGCCGCGGCATTCGCCGCGGGCACCGCGGGCACCTTTGACCCCGCCGCCCGCGCCGACGATGTGGTGATCGACGACACCCATCTTTCCCACGACACCGAAGCCGAGCAGGTGGAAAGCGACAATGACCTGTTTTCGGTCACCTCGAAGACCATCCGCCTGCGGCCCCATGCGCCGACCGAGCCCCTGAGTCCCGCCCCGCTGGCGATTCCCCCGGGCTGGCCCGCCGATGCCCCGCCGCCGGCGTGGTCGGCCTGGTCCCGCTATGTATTCAAGGAAGTGAACCCCGCCGGGCCGCTCAAGCATGCCAATGTGTCGGGCAACCTGTTCGGCGGCAATATCGTGCCCCTGATGGACAGCGCGACGGTGGTCAAGGTGAAGGTGGCGCGGATGAAGTTGGAGGAATTGCAGAACGCCGACAGCGATTCCTTCGATGTGACGGGCGTCATCGAAAGCAAACGCACCGCACCACCTGTCGGCGTCGGCGGCCCAGGCCGCGGCAGGAAACCCGTGCCACCCGTGGAGCAGACCTACGACAAGGATTGGAATGTGAAGGTGAAGTATCCGCGTTTCGACATGACGGTGGATGCCGACAACAGCGGCGAAATCGGCGGCAACGACCACACAAAGCAGAACACGGCGCCGAGCAAATATGTGCCGGTGAACGACACCGACGGCGACCACGACGGGATTCCCGGCTTCGTGCAATTGACCACCCCCGACCTGCCCCTGACCCCCGTGCGTCTGCGGGTGAACAGCGTGGTGAATCTGGCGAACAGCAAAATCACCTTCAGATGCGCCTCGGCTTCGCCGCTGTTGGCGGTGGGCGGGCTGCAAACCGTTTACGCCCCGACGGGCAAGGTGCGCCTGTGGAAGTCCGGCGGCGCGCGGACGGCGGCGGAGTTGATTGTTCCCGGCACGGCCTACCCCGCGAAGGAGTTGATTGAAAAGGGCATCTTCATCGAAGGCGTGGCCGCCAGCGCGACGGCGGCGGACATTGAAATCGCGGCCGAGTTCAACGGCCATACCGTGGGAGGCAAGCATTTCTCAATGAAGGACAAGGCCCGCATCACCACCTACAAGGTGGATGTGGACATGGACAGCGACAATGACGACACCCTCACGGCGTCGGCGTACAACCTTGAGGATCAGAAGGAGGCGAAGGCCGGCGAGCCCGGGAAAATCCTTCCGGTGGACGATACCGATGGCGACGATGATGGCCGCCCCGGCTTTGCGGACGGATACCCGTTTGCCAACGCCGCGCAAAATGACGCGCCGGCCGCCGACCAGAAGTTCACCCAGTTGAAGGTGAAACTATCCGATGCTTTGGACCTGGACACGGTGCGGTTGCGCTTCACCTATGCGGCGTCGGATCCGAAGGATGTGGAACGGAGCGGTCAGGATCCCTATTTCACCTACCGCCCCGCGCCGGGCAGTTTGCGGGTGTGGACCAAGGATGGCACGGCGGCGAGAAAGAAGGAAAGCACAGTGGCAAGCGGACATTTTGTGAAGCCGGGCATGCTGTTGACCCCGGCCCAAGCGAACATGCGTGGGCGGACGGCGACGCTGTTCATCGAGGGTATCCGTGCCAGCGACGCGACGGGGGATCTGCCGATCAAGGTGGAAATCCTTCCGACGGGGGATGTGGTCGGCGGGAAGCATTTTGATGAGGTGAGGATGACGGCCATCGGTGGGGCGATCATTCCGGATTGGAATCGGGATGGGGTGATTGACGAGGATGACCGGTACAAGGTTACGGTGAAGAATCCGTGGCGGTGGTGGGTCAATGATGATACGGATGAGGGAGAGATTGCAAGCGGAAGCAGCGATGTGCCAAAATCCCAAAATGAGCCCACCTGGGGATTTCTCAATTTTTTTGATAATAAAGTCAACGGTCTTTGTGATCTGCCGGATTTCTTCGTGGTGTGGCTGGACATCGGCATGACCAAAGCGGTGCTGCCCCCCAGCGCTTCCGTGAAATACAGGTTGCGTCATGCGACAGGCGGTTTGAAATGCGTGTATTCTCAAAAAGGGCCTTCTGAAGCAGGAAGTTATTTGCGCAAGGATGATCCTTCCTTTTTCGGTCCGACATTCAACCATGCGGCCAAAGATGCGCCATCTGTGGAAATTTCGGCAGCGGGCTTGGAGATTCCAAGAGTGGTTTTGAACAATGGCCAAGGGGTGTTGTTGATGGAGGTCGCCAAAAAGTCATCCAGTCCGCTGGTGCTGGAGGTGGTCAAAGATGGAAAGGTGGTGCTCAAGCGGGAGTTGGCGTTGAGCACCGACGGGGTGGAGCAGATGTATCGGTGGATGAATTTGCGGGGAGTTCGGGATATGGATCCGCAGAATCCCAGGCCATTGGGGTCGGTGAAGGATGCAGACAGGACCGGGGAGCCGACCAACCGCCCGGATCGTCTCACCACGGGCAAGCATTTTGTATTCGTGCATGGCTATAATGTGAGTGAGACGGGAGCCCGTGCATGGGGTGCCGAGATGTTCAAGCGGCTGTACCAGTCGGGGATGAACGCGAAGTTCACGATGGTGACATGGCGTAGCGACACGAGTAAATTGAGGGAAGACCTGCCCACTCCGGACTATTGGGAAAATGTGACGAATGCATTCATCACTTCCCCGCAATTGGCGGCTGAGGTGAATCGGCTTTCAGGGACGAAAATCATGGCCGCCCACAGTCTTGGAAATATGGTGGTCAGTAGCGCCATCACGGATCAAAATCAGGGGCTGAATGTGGCGCAATACTTCATGCTGGATGCGGCCGTGGCGCAAGAGGCGTATGACGGGGATCAGGCATACACATTCAGACACATAGCCACCGGCGCTTCGGATCTATTGTGCAACCCCACATGGAAAAAATTCAATACAAATCGTGCAAGATGGGTTTTTGCCAATGAATGGCACCGGTTTTTTGCGGACACGGATGGCCGTCGCCAATTGACTTGGAGGAACCGCTTTGGCAACATTCCCAACGCGACCAATTATTTTTCATCTGGGGAGGAAGTGCTTCAGCAATCCAATGGAGAGTGGCCTAATCCGGGAGCAACCCTGTCTTGGGTGTATCAAGAAATGGGCAAGGGACGTGATGACACCTGGATGGGAACCATTCCTGGGATTGATATTCAAGGAGGATGGGGATTCAACCCCCGACACAATGCGACATATACCACTGGCATTTTTAATCCAACCACACAAACATTTACGACAGAGGCGCAAGCTGCCGCCATCCCATGGGCTGTATTAAGAAGGGAGCCATTTTTCAAACGATTCCAAATCCAAGATTTGATGCACCCTGCACGGGGCAATGCGAAAGCGAAGGAGTATTGGGTGCGGGCCAAAACGCTGGCGGAGGCTATTCCGGCTTCATCGCAACCGTGCGGGAGCAGTAGAATCGACCTTTTTGAAAATCGGAATAAAGATTTGATGGACTGGACGAACGACGGATGGCCACAGGAGCGATATTTAAAAATGCCAGACGGGTCCACCAGATATCGCTGGTGGCATAGTGATGCCAAAGATGTGGCGTTTAGATACAACCATTCATTGTTTGAATCTTGGGTTCAAAAAGGAGAACTGAAATGAAATTCCGTATTTTTTCAACGATTGTCGCATCGATACTCTTCTCGCCATTGGCATCTTGCCAAGACAAAGGAGATGTTCAAGTGACATATCAAGTGGAAGATGAGCAAGGTAAGCCGGTGGAAAATGCGCTTGTCAGCATGAGTTATTTTGACCATTGGCAGCCAGGCGAGGGTTTTGGGAAGGATGTTTTTAAGCGGGTTGAAAAAACAACCGATGCCAAAGGAACAGCAATTCTTGCGGCGGCCAGTTCGCGCCCTGATTTTGGAGCATCCATCACAAAAGAGGGATTTTATGCAGGAACCGATGGTTTTGATTTTAGAAAAGCATTCAAGTCCGGCCCTGATGACATTCGGCCTGTCCCCAGAAATGGGCGCTGGGAACCATGGAATCCCACCGTTAAGATTGAATTTCGCCGCATTGTGAATCCCATTCCACTTGTTGCAAGAAAATTTCCAGAGCCATCAGAATATGCAAAAATACCCGCGTGGGACAAGCAGGTTGGATTTGACATGGAAGTTTCGGATTGGGTGGCTCCTTACGGGAAGGGAAAAATTTCGGACTTGATTTTTCAACTAAGCGGCCAGCAGCGTGACCCCAAAGAAAAGACCTTTGATGTGCGGTTGAAAGTTTCATTCAGCAATCCGCAGGATGGATTCGTTGTATACCGTACAGACGGCAAGAATGGGTACAGCGATCTCCGGCTGCCCCATCATGCGCCCAAAGAGGGGTATCAGGGCGTTTATCAGAAAAGATCAGCCATGCTAGATCGTCCATTGAGTAAAGAAGAAGTTGAGTTGAATAAAAAGATCCGTGCGGAGGGAATGGAGCCTCTTTTGCCCTCCTTGGGGCGGATTGATGAGGACGACCCTAAGGAAAATTTATTTTTACGCTTGCGTACCAAGACCAACAGCAAAGGTGAAGTCACCGGTGCTCACTACGCCAAAATTTATGGCGGTTATGGCGGATCCGGAGCATTTGCGTGGTTTCAGAATGGCTTCATCCATTTCCAATACTACTACAACCCCACCCCCAACGACACCAACCTCGAATTCGACCCCAAGCGCAACCTATTGAAGGCCGACTATGTCCCCAAGCCGCAGCGCCCCGCTTATCCCGGCGCCACCGAGGAAGACAAGGCGATGATGAAGCATGGTTGGGAGTCTGAAGAAACAAGCCGAAGAGAAAAGGCTTTGGAAAAAGTCGGTGGCAACATCAAAGAACCATGAAACATTTCCTCATCCCCCTCGCCATCCTCCTCACCTGCCTCCCCGCGCAAGCCGGCATCTTCAACCTCGACGACGACACTCTCGACATCATCCCCGCACAGCCGGAGAAACCGGTGAAGCCCATCAAGGGAGGGTCGGCTTCAGCCGACCACGGCCCCATCATCGACCAAGAATCTCCGAAACCCCTCCAAGACGCGCGTCCTGCGCCTGTTCCGGCATCGTCCGACCCTCCGCCATCCAGCCGGTCGGCTAAAGCCGACCCTCCCTCCACGCCCTCCGCCGCCCCTCTCCCCGTCGCCACCGAAGCGCAAAAGACATCCCCCTTCACCGCCCAATTCCCCCTCTACCAATCCGCCCACGCCGCCTACCTGCGCAAAGATTACAAGGCGGCCTTCCCCGCCTTTGGCCAACTGCTTGCCCTTGCCAAGAAGCAAAGCGTGGAAAGCCCCTTCACTCTGCGCGCTCGCCTGCTGCGCGAGCAGATGCGGCTGGAGGCTGGCGACGCATCCGACAAGGCGCAAGCCGTGAGGAACCTCGCGAAGTTCGCCGAAAATCCGCACGCCGGCCCCTTCCGCCTCGACGCCCTGCTCCTGCTCGTCAAGGAACGCATGGTTGCCGGTGATCCGCGCGGCGCCAAGCCGTGGGTGGAGAAATTGTCCCGTGCGGTGGAGCAGGAGCGTGAGGCGAAGGAGCCGCGCCAAGCGGAACAGGCCACCTTCTTGGTGGAACTCACCCCCGAAATCCAATCCAAAGTTGCGCCCCCCGCCTCGCCATGGCAGACCTATCCGGATATTTTCGGTCGCATCAATCGCCGTGTTTTTGTAAATTGATGTCTGGAAACTCTATCAGATGCACGGAACGCACAGCG
>CAZVNU010000104.1:1236-7534 GCA_964628335.1 uncultured Phycisphaeraceae bacterium | reverse complement strand
TTGCCGTCCGGGGCATTGAGCCCCGGGCGGCATTTGCGGGTGGGGACACCCGCGCGCCATCACCCGCCAGCCCTGTTCAAATTCGGCGGCCAGATGTAATCCCCCGCCACATCCGGCGTCCCCTTGGACCATGCGCCCGCTTCCCTCATACGCCGTCCTTTTTCTGGCCGCCTTGCCCGCCCGCGCCGGCGACGCCCCTGCCCCCCGCCCGCCCAATGTCATCGTGCTGCTGGCCGACGACCTGGGTTACGGCGATGTCGGCTGCTACGGCGCCAAGCCGGAGCATGTCAAGACGCCCAGCATCGACCGGCTCGCCAAGGAAGGTCTGCGCTTCACCGACGCGCATGCGCCCTCCTCCGTCTGCACGCCCAGCCGCTACGCGCTGCTGGCCGGCGAATATCCCTTCCGCAACCGCAAAGCGTGGACCGTCCTGCCCGGCGACGCGCCGCTGGCCTTCACGCCCGGCTCCTTCACGCTGCCGGAAATGTTCCGCTCCAAGGGCTACGCCACCGGTTTCGTCGGCAAATGGCACCTGGGGCTGGGCGACGGCGGGGCGATCGACTGGAACGGCGACATCAAACCCGGCCCGATGGAAACCGGCTTCGGCGCCGCTTTCTACATGCCCGCCACCGGCGACCGCGTGCCGACGGTGTTCGTCCGCGGCCACCGCGTCGAGGACCTGGATCCGGCCGACCCCATCGCGGTCAGTTACACCCGCAAGATCGGCGACGATCCCACCGGCCGCGAAGACCCGGAACAGGCCACCGTGCTCAACGCGAAGGACAACCAGCACGACGGCACCATCACCCAGGGCGTCAGCCGCATCGGCTGGATGACCGGCGGCAAGGCGGCGCGCTGGACCGACGAGAAACTGATGGACCGCCTGACCGACGAAGCCATCGCCTTCATCACCCGGAACAAGGACAAGCCCTTCTTCCTCTACTACGCCGCCCACGGCGTCCATGAGCCGCGCGTGCCGGCCAAGCGCTTCGTCGGCAAGAGCGGCGCCGGCGTCTACGGCGACCAGATCGAAGAGTTGGACGACTCGGTCGGCCGCGTGATGAAGGCATTGGCCGACCTGGAACTGGCGGACGACACCCTGGTGATCTTCAGTTCCGACAACGGCGCGACGACAAGGGACCTCGACCGCAACTACGACTATGGCCAGCGCGTCCACCTCAACGGCCATGTGATGAACGGCCCCCTTGCCGGCGGCAAATACACCGCACTGGAGGGCGGCACCCGCGTCCCGATGATCGTCCGCTGGCCCGGCCATGTGGCCGGCAACGGCACCTCTCCCGCGCTGATCAGCCTGATGGACCTCCAAGCCTCGCTCGCGCCGCTGATCGGGGCACGGATTCCCGCAGGCGCGGCCAAGGACAGCGCCGACCTGCAAGGCGCCTTGCTTGGCGACACCAAGATCGGCCGCCACGAGCTGGTCGAGCACCGATACGAAGCCAAGTGCGCCCTGCGCGTGGACAACTGGAAGTGGATCGACGGCCAGCTCTACGACCTGGCCACCGACCTTGGCGAAACGCGCGACCTCGCCAAGGAGCAGCCCGAACGGGCGCAGGCGATGAAAGCCCGCCTGAAGGAACTCACCGAGGCGAAGAAAACGCGCTGACCGCGGCGGTCCGCAAAACCACCCCACTCCTCCCGCTCCCAAACGCATGAAGCCCTTCCTCCTGCTGGCCGCCCTGGCCCTGTCTCCCGCCCTTGGCGCTTGCGCCTTAGCCGACCCCGCGCCCGCCAAGACCGTCACAAGCGCCAAGCCCAACATCATCCTCTTCCTGGTGGACGACATGGGTTGGCAGGACACCTCCGTGCCGTTCTGGACGGAGGCGACACCGCTCAACAAGAAGTACCACACGCCCAACATGGAGAAACTGGCGGCGCAAGGCATGAAGTTCACCCAGGCCTACGCCACGCCGGTCTGCTCGCCCTCGCGCGTCTCGCTGATGACCGGCATGAACGCCGCCCGCCACCGCGTCACCCACTGGACCAGGAACAAGGGCCAAGCCACCGACAAGGACAATCCGCGCCTGACCCTGCCCGCCTGGAATGTCAACGGCCTCTCACCCGACCCCGCCACGCCGCGGGCCGTCCACGCGCCTTTCCTGCCGGCCCTGCTGCATGACGCCGGCTACCGCACCCTCCATGTCGGCAAGGCCCACTTCGGCGCCATCGGCACGCCCGGCGAAAACCCGCGCGCCATCGGCTTCGATGTCAACATCGCCGGCCATGCCCTGGGCGGACCGGGCAGCTATTTGGGCAAACAGAATTACAGCGCGGCCTGGCGCGGCGGCGGCCATGTGTGGGATGTCCCCGGCCTTGAAAAATACCACGGCACCCAGACCTTCCTCACCGAGGCCCTGACCCTCGATGCGATCAAGGAACTGGAGAAGGCCCAGGACGCGCGCCAACCCTTCTTCCTCTACATGGCCCACTACGCCGTGCATGTGCCCTTCGCGGCCGATCCGCGTTTCATCGCCAAGCACGAAGCCGCCGGCCTCGACAAGACCGAAGCCATGTACGCCGCGCTGGTCGAGGGCATGGACAAGAGCCTGGGCGACCTCATGACCCACCTTGAAAAGAGAGGCATCGCGGACAACACCGTCATCCTGTTCATGTCCGACAACGGCGGCCTGTCCATCGCCGGCCGGGGCGGCAGGCCCGACACCCACAACCAGCCGCTGGCCTGCGGCAAGGGCTCGCTGCGCGAGGGCGGCATCCGCGAGCCGATGATCGTCAAGTGGCCCGGGCATGTGAAGGCCGCTTCGACCTGCGACACCCCGGTCATCATCGAGGACTTCTTCCCCACCCTGCTTGGCCTGAGCGGCACGAAGGAGGCGCAATCAGACGGCGTGAGTTTCCTCCCGCTCCTGGCCGGCGCTTCCGGCGATCCCGGCCGTGCGCTCGTTTGGCACTTTCCCAATGTCTGGGGCGAAGGCGGCAACGGCCCGGGCTACGGCCCGGCCAGCGCCATCCGCCAAGGCGACTGGAAATATGTCTTCTGGCACGACCCGGCCAAGAACCCGCGCGAGGAATTGTTCAACCTCAAGGACGACATCGGCGAAACGGTCAACCTTGCGGGCAAGAATCCCGCCAAGACGCGTGAACTGGCCACCCTCCTGCGCCAGCGCCTGCGGGCGATGGAAGCGCAAATGCCGGTGGACAAGGCGACGGGCAAGGCCGTGGAGATTCCCTGAAGCGCGGCGGCGAGGAGCGTGGGATGAGAGGTCTTTGAAGCGACCCGCGCCGGTGTTGCGGTGCGCGTGGGTCGGATTCGGGTTTCAGCGGACGCGCATAGCCGCCGCGTCTGCTTTTTGGCGCCGTTCTTGCCCTTCGGATCGCGCAGGATCACCTTGGCGGCAGGGCTGGCGGGTCAAGGAACCCCGACCGTCAGGGAGGGGACGCTGGCACGCTATTTCGGCGGTTGCGCGTCCCCTCCCTGACGGTCGGGGTTCCTTTTCAAAGGGATTATGCGCGTGACCCGCCAACCCTGCCTTGGCGGGATGCAGTTTCATGGTTCAAAACCATGTTTCCCTCAATTTCATGTAATGAATACCGCCCGGATGCGTCCAATGGACTTATGAAACACCTCCTCCACGCCACCTTGCCCGCATTGGCCGCTTGCGCCGCCCCCCTGCTCCTGTCGGCCTGCGTCGGCACCCCCACCCCCGCTCCCGCCGAAAACCCCATGGCCTGGTGGCTGGACGCCCGCTTCGGCATGTTCATCCATTGGAATCCCTCCAGCATCAAGGGACTTGAAATCAGTTGGGATCGCGACGCCATCCGCCCGATGGAGACAGTGGGCCCCCGCGTCCAGCAAAGGCGCGTGGACCCGGTCTACGACGCCCTGCCGGCGCAGTTCAACCCCGTCGCCTATGACCCGGCCGAGTGGGTGCGCTTGGCCAAGGACACCGGCATGGGCTACATGGTGTTCACCAGCAAACACCACGACGGCTTCGCCAACTGGCCGACCAAGGCCCGCGCCGACCATCACATCGGCAGGACCCCGTGGAAGAATGGCCAAGGCGACATCCTGCGTGAGTTGGCCGACGCCGCCCACGCCCAAAACATGCGCTTGGGCTGGTACTACTCGCCGCGCGACTGGACCCACCCCGACTACGGCGTGGGGGACAACGCCAAATATGAAACCTTCATGGAGACGCAAGTCACTGAAATCCTCTCGAACTACGGCAAGGTGGATGTGCTGTGGTGGGACAGTTTCGGCAAGGGCGATTCCGTGGACTATTGGCACGCCCCCAAATTCAACGACCTGGCCCGCCGCCTGCAGCCGAACATCCTCATCAACGACCGCTGCAACTACTACCACGAGAAAAACAAACGCCAAGACCTGCTGGGCGATTTCGACACTCCCGAACAGATCGTCGGCAAATACCAGGTCGACCGCCCGTGGGAATCCTGCATCACCCTGGTCGGCCACAACTGGTCCTTCCGCCCCGGCGGCCACCTGATGGACGCCGACGCGGTGGTGCGCACGCTGGTTTCCTGTGCCACCGGGGACGGCAACCTGCTGCTCAATGTCGGCCCGATGGCCGACGGGCGCATCGAACCGCGCCAAGCCGAAGTCCTGCGCCGGGTGGGCCAATGGTGGGCCAAGAACGGCCAGACCATCCGCGGTACCCGAGGCGGCCCGTTCAAGAATGGGAAATGGGGCGGCGCCACCTTCCGCGGCGACACGGTGTATCTGCACCTGCTGCCCGGGGCCCCCGAGACCCTGTTGCTTCCTCCCTTGGGACTGGAACTGATGCGCGCCGAGAACCTGACCGGCGGCAAGGCGCAAGTGTCGCGGGAAGGGGACCGCCTGCGGGTGGCGGTGCCCAAGGACGGCCGGACCGGTCCCGACACCATCATCGCCCTGACCTTCAAGGGCGAAATCAAGCATGTGGCGGGAACGGTGGAACTGCCGGCGGCGAAATGACCGGCTGCTGAAAAGCGTCGGCTCGACAATGGGAACGGAGTTCGGCAGGCTTGCGCCTGCACGCGAGCCAGCGCATGGACTTGTCCAACGCCCAAGAGGGGCGTTGGACACATGGGCAAGATGCCTCACCCGGCAGCCCCACTGACCCACCAGCCCTGTGACCCACCACACCATCCACCACACCATGAACGCCCCAAAAACCATCACCGCCTTCGCCTCCGGTCTTTGCCTCCTCGCCGCGGCCGCCTGCTCTTCCACACCCGTGTCCACGGCACCCCGGGGGGCGGCGCTCCCCACGCCGCCGGTCGTCGTGAAAAAAGGCGTCATCGCCCCCGACCTGTGCGAGACCACCCCCTTCGTCTTCAAGGGCAAGGTCTACCGCCTCGAATGGCACCGCAAGGCCGGCCGCCTGCGCATCATGGACCGCGATACCCGGACGGAAGTCTCGCACTTCGGCGCCAAGCACCGCTTTCCCTGCGCTTTCGTGGACGGCGACACCGTGCATGTGTTCGGCACCAAGGAAACCGCCGGCTGGACCGGCGACACCCTGACCCACTTCTCCTCCAAGGACCTGGTGGCCTGGGAAGAGCGCGTGGCCTTCAAGCATCCGGATGGCAAGCCATTCTGCAACACCACGGTCTGCAAGGCCGACGGCCGTTTCGTGATGTCCTACGAACAGAATGAAGGCGGCTTCCACGCGCAATTCCTGGAGTCCAAGGACCTCGTCCACTGGACGATGCTGCCCAATGAACAGCGCCACCAACTCGGCCGCTACTGCGCGCCGCACTGTCTGCGTTTCCATGACGGATGGTTCTACCTCTTCTACCTCGAAGCCGGCAAGCCACGCGGCTATGAGCAATATGTGACCCGCTCGCGCGACCTCGTCCATTGGACGCCAAGCCCACTCAACCCGGTGCTCGCCCCCTCTCCGGAGGACAGACTCATCCTCAACGCCGCACTGACGGAGGAGGAGCGCCAGCATGTCGCCAAGGCCGCGGACACCAACAACTCCGACATCGACTTCTGCGACTGGAACGGGAAACTCCTCATCAACTACTCCTGGGGCAACCAGAACGGCACCGAGTTCATCGCCGAAGCCGAATACGCCGGAACCACGGAACGGTTTCTCCAGGCCTGGTTCCCCGACGAAACGCTCTGGCGCGGCATCGACATCACCCGTCCCCTGTCCACCTTCGCCAAGGACCGCGCCGCCTACGGCGGCGTGCTGTCGGCCCGCGATGGCGTGGCGCAAACCGTCAGCTCCGGCAAGAACTCGCCCGACTTCCTGAGGGGCGCCAGCGCCATCGCGGGCCGACAGCACGCCGCCGTAGGCGGCGCGGTCCTTGGCGA
>CAZVNU010000104.1:0-1226 GCA_964628335.1 uncultured Phycisphaeraceae bacterium | reverse complement strand
CCTGAGGGGCGCCAGCGCCGGCGGGTTCGCCATCCACACCGCCGCCGAGAAAAACCCGTGGGTGAGCGTGGACCTGGGCAAGACTTGCGCCTTGACCGGCGTCTTGGTGGTCAACCGCAGCGATGTGGAGCAGGCCCGCGCCGCCGGTTTGACGCTGCTGGGCTCGGAAGACGGCAAGACCTGGACCGAAATCTGGAAGGCGGAAAAGGCCGAAGCCCAATGGGAAATCCCTTTGATCGGCCGCAACCTCAAGGCCCGCCACTTGCGCCTGGAAACCCGCCCCGGCCAGCCGACCCCGCTGCACCTGAAGCATCTGGAAGTGTGGGGCAAGGAGCTTTGACGCGGGATGGGCGGCGGACGCTTCCTGAAAAACAAGTTGAAACGAAAAGACGCAGGCGTTTCGCCGGCGTCTTTTCGTTTCAACTTGCGCCTGCCGCCGACGGCGCAAGTCTGTTCTTCACAGGGCTGGCGGGTCACGCGCATAATCCCTTTGAAAATGAACCCCGACCGTCAGGGAGGGGACGCTGGCACGCTATTGCCGGGAGGGGGGGGCGTCCAGTCTGCCAATGGCTGCGCAGCAGCCAAAAGGAAAGTCAAGAGAGCTTGTTTGAACAACAACCCGCAAGGCGTCATTGCGCCCCGGGGGTCGCAGGTCTTTGGAGTCGATTCAGCCGTGCCGCCTGGCGGCACGCGGCAGACTGACGACCGCCCTCCCGGATTGCGCGCGTGACCCGCCAGCCCTGCGCCGACCCTGAATTCAAGGCCTCGCCCGAAAAACCGCTCCTGTTCCAGGTCGGGCAGGATCTGGGCGAACGCATCGACCGCGCCCAAGAACAACCCGAACAGGTGGTGAAAATGAAGCGGCATCTGGAGGACGCCGCGGCGCAAATCCGCAAGGAAGGCCCGTTCTGGGACGGAAAAAAGGGAAAATGAAGACCCGCCGAAAAAGACCGCATGCTGTAATCCACGCCGATACGGCGCGTCCTTGACCCACCACACCATTCACCACACCATCCACCAAACCATGAACACCCCAAAAACCATCACCGCCTTCGCCTCCGGTCTTTGCCTCCTCGCTGCGGCCGCCTGCTCTTCCACCCCCGTGTCCACGGCACCCCAGGGGGCGGCGCTCCCCACGCCGCCGGTCGTCGTGAAAAAAGGCACCATCGACCTGGACCTGTGCGAGACCTCGCCCTTCGTCTTCAAGGACAAGCTCTACCGCCTGG
>CAZVNU010000103.1:6512-7665 GCA_964628335.1 uncultured Phycisphaeraceae bacterium | reverse complement strand
CCCCGGGCGGCATTTGCGGGTGGGGACACCCGCGCTCCATCACCCGCCAACCCTGTTTTGCCCCCTTGCCCCTTCCCTTTCAAGCCGGCCCCCGATATACTCGCCACCTCGCATTTTCCCAGCCATATTCCGTGCCTGTTTCGCCTGTTTCCCCTGCCTTTTCCATCATGCTTCAACACGACAGCCAAACCTTCGCCAAAGCCGCCACCGTGGGTCTTGTGGGGCTGGTGGTGCAATTCATCTTGACTGCCATCCTGGCCCTGCTCGGGGTGTATGCCGGCGCCAACGACGCCATCCTGGCCGCCGCTTTCGCGGTGGGCTTGGGGTTGCCGGCCTGGGCCGTTTTGCAGATCTATCTCGGCCAATTGCACAAAGAGCGCATCGAGGTGCTTGAAACCCGCGCCTTGGAAAATCGGCCCGAGGCCGGCGGCATGTTTGAGGAAGCCAACCTGGCCGAAGTGCGCCGCCGCATTACCCGCCTTGAAAAATGGGGTTTTCCGCTGGTGAGCCTGGCCGTGGCGCTGGTCCAAATGGGGCTGGGCGCCTGGCTGGCCCACGGCGCCTCCAAAACCTGGCTGTCCTTGAGCGAGGGCGATGTGGCCGACAAGGTGCGCCGCGTCTTGGAAGGCAGCGAGCAGGTCGCCGCCATCAATCCGGTGCTGGTGCTGCTGGGACTGGGGCTGGTGATTCTGGGCGCCTTCTTCCTGGCGCGCTATGTGGCGGGCATGACCCGGCAAAAAGAATGGCAAATCCTGCGCGGCGGCGCCAGTGCGCTGTTGGCGTGCAGCATCCTGACCGGCTTGGCCGCGCTGGCCTTTGTGCTGGCGGTCTGGGGCGGCATGCCCAAGGCACTGGCCTACGGCGCCGTGGCGCTGCCGCTGCTGCTGGCGGCCCAAGGGGCGGAAACCACCCTCACGCTGCTGTTCGACCTTTACCGCCCGCACAAGGCCGGCGAGCCGGTGCGCCCGGCCTTTGACAGCCGTTTGCTCGGCTGGCTCTCGGGCCCCGAATCGCTGGGCCGCCTGCTGACCGAAACCCTGCGCTACCAGTTCGGCTTTGAAATCTCCTCCTCGTGGTTCATGCGCCTCTTGTCCAAGACCGGGCTGCCGCTGGTGGGCGCCACCGTCGCCTTGGTGGCCGGCGCTTCGTGCAT
>CAZVNU010000103.1:3730-6502 GCA_964628335.1 uncultured Phycisphaeraceae bacterium | reverse complement strand
TCGTGCATCTTCATCGTCGCCCCGCACGAGCGCGCGGTGGTGGTCACCTGCGGGGCGCTGGGCGAGATCAAGGAACCGGGCGTCTATTGCAAATTGCCCTGGCCGTTGGCCAAAGTCCGTTTGCTCGAGGTGGACCGCGTCAAGCGGCTGGTGGTGGCCGGGCACCCGTTTGACACCGCCGAAGAGGCCGAGAAGAAAGCCAGCCGCGCCAAGGCCGTGGGTGAAATCCCCACCGTGCTGTGGACCGGCCGCGACGAACTGGGCCGCAAAGACGAACTGCTGATCACCGCCGGCGACCAGGCCGACGGCGCCACCTCCGGCGAGGTGCTGGCGGCCGACATCGCCATTTTGTACCGCATCGACGACGCCCACCTGACCGCCTATTTGAAAACGGCCGAAGACCCGGCCAAGGTCTTGGAAGGCGCCGCCCGCCGCGAAATCGCCTTTTATTTCGCCACCCACACCGCCGACGACCTGCTTGGCGAAGGCCGCCGCAACGCCGCCCAAACCATCAAGGAGCGCATCAGCGCCGCCGCCCCGCCGGCCCGCTTGGGGCTTGAGGTGCTGGAAGTTTCGCTGGCCGGCCTGCGCCCGCCGCGCGATGTGGCGGCCGCCTTCTTGGACAAGGTCAACGCCCGCCAGGAAGCCGAGACCGAAGTCCAAAAAGCCATCCGCGAACAAACCGAAATGCTGACCGCCGCCGCCGGCTCGCAGGAAAAGGCCGGCGAACTGATCGCCGCCATCAAAACCTACACCGATGCCACCGATGCCGCCCGCGCCGCCGGCCAGGTTGAATCCCCGGTCGTCATCGCGGCCCGGGCCCGGGTCGAGGCTTTGATGGAGCGGGCCGGCGGTTCGGCCGCCGACGCGCTGCACGCCGCCCGCGCCGACCGCTGGAGCCGCTCGGGGGACGAAAGCGGCAAGGCCAAACGCTTTGAGGCGCTGCTTGGCGCCTACCGCGCCGCGCCCGACTATTTCAAACAGCGCCGCCTGCTCGACAGCCTGGTCGCCACCATGGGCAACCGCTCCAAAATGGTGATTGACAAGGTCGACGGCGCCCCCGCCACCGGACAAATCCACCTGCAACTACAAGATTCATCCGGCGCTGGCAACATTCTTGGCGGCGGCAAATAAACCCGCCGCCCGGCACCCGCATTTCACATTTTCATTTTGATCCCCCTATTTAAATTCACATGAAACGCCCCCTCACCCTGCTTCTGGCCCTGGCCATCGTCCTGATCTTCTCCGGCTACGCCGTGACCTTCACCGTGCCCTACGACCAGGTGGTGGTGGTCACCACACTGGGCAAGCTTTCAGCCACCTACAAAGGCACCGAAGATGCCGGCCTCAAGTTCAAGGCGCCCTGGCCCATTCAAGGCTACCGCACCTATCCGGCGGGCCTGCGCACCATGGACTTGGACCAGACCGAACTCTCCACCCGCGACAAGTTCAATGTGATTCTGGGCCTGTCGGTGCAATGGCGCATCAGCAATCCGGACCTTTTCTTCCGCAGGCTGGAATCCTTGGACAAAGCCAACATCGAACTCAAGGCCAAGACCAGCAGCGCCCAGCTGGCGGTCATCGGCCGCTATGACTTCAACCAGTTGGTCAACACCGACGAATCCCAGGTCAAACTCGCCGCCATCGAAAAGGAAATCGCCGCCAGTTTGGACGGCGACGCCCAAAAAGACTACGGCATCGCGGTGGACCGCGTGGCCATCCGCCGCCTGGAATTCGCCGCCAGCACCAACGCCAAAGTGCTGGACGGCATGAAAATCGCCCGCGACGGCGCCGGCAAGGAATTGCGCGACCAAGGCCGCAACAAAGCCAACAACATCCGTTCGCAGGCCGACAGCTCGGCCAAAATCATCCTGGCCTTCGCCAACCGCCGCGCCGAGGAAATCCGCGCCCAGGGCGATGCCGAAGCCTCCAAGGTTTATTCCACCTTCGCCAAAGACCCGGAATTCGCGGTCTTTTTGCGCCAGACCGAAGCCATTGAAAAAATCTATGGCCACAACACCAAATTCATGCTCGATGCCAACCGGGGTTCCCTGGAGCGCATGCTGCTTGACGGCCCGACGGTGGACACCCCGAAAACCGACGCCGGCAAAAAGACCGGCCAAGGAGACGCAAAGTGAGCAAAACTCCCCCTCCCCTGGCCGAAGACGGCACCCCGCTTGACCCGGCCCAGCAATCATTGGCCGATGCGCTGCGCACCTCTTTTTTCATCCTGAAAACGGCGATGGCGGTGATGGCGGTCGCCTATGTGTTCAGCGGCATCTTCACCGTCAGCCCGCAGGAAAAAGCCGTGCGTCTGCTGTTTGGCCAAGTGGTCGCCGACAGCGCCGGCACCCCGCGCGAATATGAAACCGGCACTTACTGGGGCTGGCCCTTTCCCATTGAGCGCGTGGTGCGCGTGCCGGTGAATGCGCGCGAGGTCAAAGTGGACCAGGCCTTTTTGCCCAAGCTCACCACCGAAGAAAGAAGCGCCCTCAACCTGAATGAACTGGCCAAAAGCCACACCACGCTCGACCCGGTCAAGGACGGTTCGCTGATCACCGCCGATGCCGGCTTGGTGCATATCTCTTGCAAAGCCGAGTGGAAGGTGCGCGGCATCAAGCAGTTCCTGACCCAAATCGGCGACCGTGAAAAGGGTGATCTGCTGGTGCACGCCGCCATCGAACGCGGCTTGGTGCACATGGCGGCGCTGACCACCACCGACCAGATTTTGTACTCGCGCGAAAAACTCGACGGTCCCATCCTGCAGTTGGC
>CAZVNU010000103.1:0-3720 GCA_964628335.1 uncultured Phycisphaeraceae bacterium | reverse complement strand
TGGCACAGCGGGCCCTGCCCGAGGATTGCGGCATCGAAATCAGCAAAATCGAAATCAAAAAGGCATTCCCGCCCTTGGCCACCCGCCAATCCTTTGAACAGGTGTCTTCCGCCAGAAGCGAACAGGACAAGTTGCTCAGCGAAGCCAACCAATACGCCGCCCAAACCCTGGGCGAAGCCGCCGGGGCGGCGCAAACCGCGCTGCGTGATCTGATTTCACTTGAAGAACTGGCCAGCCTGCGCGAAGGGGTGGACAGCCCGCTGACCCGCGCGGTGCAGGCCGAATTGGCGCTCTCGTTTGAAAACCTGCTGATGGCCGGCCCGACGGTGGAAGCCCCCGCCACCGCTTATGTGCGCGCCGTCACCTCCGGCGCGGATGCCGCCGCGCTGGCCGCCGCCCGCACCAGCCTGCAGCAAGCCTTGGCCCAAGCCGGCGCGCCCGCCTTTGTGCGTTCTGGCCCGCGCATCGAGGGCCGCGCCCGCACCCTGATGGCCGAGTCCGAAGCTTACCGCACCGCCGCCGTGCAATCCCTGTATGCCGAAGCCAACGCCTTTGAGGCGCAACTGGCCCAATACAAAGAGAACCCCCTCATCTTCATGACCCGACGCTGGCAGACCGCGCGCGAAAAAGTGTTCACCTCGCCGACGGTGGAAACCTTCTTCGTGCCGGTCGGCCGCCTTTCCATCGAAACCGGCCGCGACCCCGAAGCCGCCAGCCAGGTGGATGAACTGCTGCTCAAGGAGCGCAAGCAAAGGGCGGGTGTGCAATAAAAAGGAAAGTTGCGCCTGCCTTCAGCCCGGAGGGCTGACAGCTTTGTAGCCGGTGGTTGAGCGAGGCGAAGCCGAGCGACACCACCGGGAAGACGAAAAATAAGCGGCACCCCGGAGGGGTGCAAGAACGAAAGGAGGAAGCATGAAAGACACAATCTCAAAACAGATGCCCAAGCGACGCTTGTTTTGGTTATTGATTTCCCTTCTTCTGTGCTTCGTCAATATGGTTTTCACCACTTGCGCATGTGGTCATCAAGACGGAAGTGTGCCAGGCGGAATCATTCTTTTGATCTTGGCTTGGGCGCAATTTCGAGGCATGGACCGCTGGCCATGGCAAGATGCGATACCAACATTTTTTATACGCCTTTTCTTCTTGATCGTAATGCGGGGACTCTGGCTGCTGGTCATCCTCATGCTTGTGCCGCCCCTAATGGATTGGCTATGGTCAGGACATGCCCATGTACTCCCTGTCAATTGGTATTTTTGGCTAAAAAAAAATAGCCTGTTTTGGCTCCCCCCACTAAGTGCAACCACCCTCATCTCCCTCCTTCTCCTCATCCGCCACGATTACCGCCTGATTCGCCCCCCACCCCCCTCTGGCACCCCTGCCGGGGTGCAAACCCCCTGACCCCTTCCCGGGGGTATCGCTCACCGCTTCGCGGCTGCGCTCAACCCCCGGCTACAAAGCTGACAGCCCTCCGGGCTGAATGCAAGCGCGACTTCAACTTGCCGTTCGCCTCAACACAACACCCTCCCCCATGACTCCTGACTCCACTCCCCCCCCTCCCGCCGCCGTGGCCGCCGTCGCCGCCGATGAGCGCAAGATCAACCTCAAGATCATCGCCTGCCTGTTCGGCGGCATGCTGCTGCTCTCGGCCCTGTTGGTCCGCGTCCTGCCTATTTTTGGCACTGGCGGGCCCGACCCCAAGAACCCCGGCGATTACCTGCCCAATGTGCAAAGTGACTTCATCGCCACCTTGGCGGCACTGATGCTGGGTGCCCCCATTTTGTGGGATGCCGCGCGCGGCCTGTGGACCGGCGGCAAGGTGGACGGCAAAACCCGTGGCGCCCACATGGAGGTGCTGATCGCTCTGGCCTTCATCGTGGCCTTCGCCAATGCCAGTTATGTGGTCGCCGGTTCGGTGGCCTTCTTCATGCTGATTGCCGGCTTCATCGAAGACCGCAGCGCGGTGGGCGCGCGCCGAACCATTGAATCGCTGATCCGCATCACCCCCACCCGCGCCACCTTGATCAAAGACGGGCAGGAAATCGAAGCCGAAGCCAAAGACCTCTGCCCCGGCGACCGCGTGTTGGTGCGCCCGGGCGAAAACATCCCGGCCGACGGCTTTGTGCGCAAGGGCCAGAGCACGGTGAACCAGGCCAACATCACCGGCGAATCGCTGCCGGTGGAAAAGAACCTCAATGACGAAGTGTTCTCCGGCACCATCAACGAAACCGGCCGCTTGGAAATCGAAGTGACCCGCGCCGGATCAGACTCCACCCTGGGCCAGGTGCAGAAACTCATTCTGCAGGCCGCTGAAACCAAGCCGGCCGTGGTGCGCGTGCTGGAAAAATACGCCGGCTTCTACACACCCTCGGTGCTGATGATCGCCTTCATGGTGTACTTTTTCACCAAGAAGTGGGAGATTGCCACCACCTTCCTGCTGATTGCCTGCCCCTCGGCCATCGTCATCGCCGGACCCACCGCCATGGTCGCCGCCCTGTCCGCCGCCGCCCGCCTGGGCGTTTTGATCAAGAGCGTGTCCGACCTGGAAGTGGCCCGCCGCATCAACGCCATCATCTTCGACAAAACCGGCACCCTAACCAAGGGCGAATTGGCCGTGGTGCGCCTGCGCCCGGCCGAAGGCGTGCCCCCCGCCGACCTGCTGCGCGCCGCCGTCACCGCCGAAAAAGATTCGCGCCACCCGGTGGCCCGCGCCGTGCACAAGGTCGCCACCAAAGCCAAGATCGAAGCCGAGGTCGCCGAAAGCGTGTCCGAAGTCGCCGGCAAGGGCATGGTCGCCCTGGTCAATGGCGTGGAGATCCTGGTGGGCCGCCAAGCCTTCCTTGAGGAAAAGGGCGTGGACTGCTCCGCCTTGCAAACCGACGACCTTGAAGGGCTCTCCTTGTTGTTTGTCGCCTCCGGCGGCACCGTGCTGGGCCTGCTGGCGCTGGCCGACACCGTGCGCCCGACCTCGGCCCCGACCATGATCGAGCTGGAAAACCTGGGCGTCAAGCGCCGCGTCATGATCACCGGCGACCGTCTGGGCCCGGCCAAACGCGTGGCCGGAGAAGTCAAAGTGACCCACTTCGAGGCCGAAGCCCTGCCCGGCGACAAGTTGAAACTGGTGGAAAGCCTGCAGGCCCAGGGCTACACCGTGGCGGTGGTCGGCGACGGCGTGAACGACGGCCCGGCCCTGGCCGCCGGCGATGTGTCCATCGCCATGGGCGCGGCCGGCAGCGATGTGGCCATCCACTCGGCCTCGATCGCCCTGATGAACAACAACCTCAACCGCATCCCCTTCCTGATCCGCCTGTCGCAGCGCACCTTGGCCGTCATCCGCCAGAACCTGATTCTGGTCGGCGTCTACATCCTGCTGATGCTGGCCCTCCTGGCCGCCGACATGCTCAGCCCCTTGGTCGCCGCCGTGGCCCACGGCGTGCTTGACCTGGTCATCATCTTCAACTCGGCCCGCCTGATCCGCGAAGGCGAGGATGTGAGCGATGAATTGACCGAAGTGGTGGAAGTGGCACGGCCCAAGCTGATGGCGGTGTGATTGCGCCGCCGACGGGTTGCATCAATCAATGAAAGGGGCGCAACTCGCGCCCCTTTTCCATGCAGGCTTTTCCGGTGCGTCGCGGCGGCGCAAACCCGTCAAATCCACCCCGTCCCTTCCCAGGGCTGGCGGGTAATCCCCAACCGAACGAGCAGCCAGTGATCAGGGCGTGA